>JAFXGR010000009.1 GCA_017520155.1 Lachnospiraceae bacterium | reverse complement strand
CCCAGAACTCTCGAAGAAGTTGGTAAAAAATTCGAGATTACCAGAGAGCGTATTAGACAGATTGAAGCAAAAGCTCTTAGAAAGCTTCGCCATCCTTCTCGTTCAAAAACCTTGAAGGATTACCTTTCCAATTAATTCAAAATAATGTTGCACAAAAAAATCTTTTGATTTTTGTGTAATATTGTTCTGCTGATTTAACAGCATCCGCTTTTAATTTTTGAAGAATCATAGCAGAAATCTGCTGAGGAGAATATTTTTTATCATCAATAGTTCTACCACGATCTGTACCCATATCTCTCTTGATAGATGCAATTGTTTTTTCTGCGTTGGTTACTGCCTGACGCTTTGCAGGCTCACCAATCAATCTTTCTCCTGTTTTTGTAAAAGCTACTACAGAGGGTGTTGTTCTTGCTCCTTCTGTATTAGTGATAACCGTGGGTTTTCCCCCTTCCATAACAGCTACACAGCTGTTGGTTGTACCTAAGTCAATACCAATAATTTTTCCCATTTTTCTCTTCCTCCTGTTTATTCTACCACTGCTACCATAGAGTAGCGTACTACTGTTTCTCTATATAAATAACCCTTTTGTAATTCCTGGGCTATCATACCACTTTCCAATTCTTCACTGGCTACCTGCATTACCGCATTATGGAAATTGGGGTCAAATTCTTTTCCCAAAGCCTCAATGGGGGTAACACCGATTTTTTCCAGTTCTGCCATCATCTGCTTATGAATCATGCACATTCCTTCATAGAAGGAATCCTTATTATCCGGCTCTATAGCTGCCAGACCGCGTTCAAAGTTATCAATTACCGGAAGAATTTTTTCAATTACGCTTTTGGCTCCTGTTTCAAACATCATGGACTTTTCTTTCTCTGTCCGTTTTCTGAAGTTTTCAAATTCTGCCATCTGACGCATGGTTTTATCTTCCAGCTCTGCAATCTTTTCTTCCAAAGCTGCAGTTTTCTTATCCTGTTTTTTCTGGAAGAATTTCTTATCGGATTTTTTTTCTTTACCATCCGTTTCTTCTACCAAATCCTCTTGTGCAGATTCTGCTGTTTCTTCCTGTGCCACATCCTCTTCCTGCAAAGCTTCTTCTGTTGTCTCTTCCACTACTTCTTCTGCTTCCTGTTCCATAGTGTTCTTTAAATTTTCTTCCACTTTTATCTATTTCCTTTCCTATTCTTTTTTATAAATAGAATCTAATTGTTTTTTTACATTTTTTAAATTATCAATTACTTTATCGTAATCCATTCTCTTAGGTCCTATGATCCCTATGGTTCCTTTCATTCCTTCTCCTAAATCATAGGTTGCTGTTACTATACTGCAGTCCTCCATATTTTCTACTCTGGATTCCTTCCCGATATAAACCTGGATTCCTGTACTTTCTTCTCCCACCAGGCTTTCCTTTACTAATTCGGAAAGCGCTTTTTTCTCTTCAAAGGTGGAGATCAGCTCACTGGCCCTTTGATGGTCTGCCAGCTCAGGATAACGGAAAATATTGTTGGTCCCGCTGGTATAAATCTCCAGCTCTTCATCTGCCTTAATAGCCTCGGCCACAGCATCAATAACCTCATTAATAATCTCACTGTGTATTCCCGCCTGTTTCTTCAAATTGGAAATCAGGGCTAAATTAATCTCTTCTATAGCTAAACCGTTTAAATGAGTATTCAATAAAATATTTAATTTCAAAAGTGTCTCATCACTAAGAACCTCATCTACTGACAATATACTGTTCTTAATTACATTTCCCTCACTGACGATTACTGCCAAAATCTGTTCCTTGCCTAATCGGGACAGCTGAATAAATTTTAATTTATTCTGGTGCATACTGGGTGCCGATACCATAGTGGCATAATTGGTATTTACTGCCAAAAGCTTTGCCGTCTGCTTCAGAAGATGATCCAGCTTATCTTCCTTCTCCAGAAGAATTTCCTTAAGTTCATTTACCTCTCGCTCCTTCTCCTTCATCATCATATCCACATATAGTCGATATCCTGTGTCAGAAGGAATCCTTCCTGCTGAGGTATGAGGCTGCAGAATATATCCCATCTCTTCCAAATCAGCCATTTCATTCCGAATAGTTGCACTGCTTAAATGGAGGTCTGTATCCTTTGATATGGTTCTGCTTCCTACAGGCTCTCCCGTTTCCAGATAATTACGGATGATGGCCTGCAATATTTTCCATTTTCTCTCATCTAACTGCATTTCCACCACCCCTTTCCTTTTTATTAGCACTCAATAACTTTGAGTGCTAATATGTTCTGTAACTAAATTATCACTTCCCGGATTTATTGTCAACATTTTGCATTTAAAATATTTCTAAAATAATTATTAACAAAAATCCTTAATCTATGAAAATCCCCTTTGCGCAAAAAAAACAACAGTATCCACAAAGTAGAACTTTCCGAACACTGTTGCTTCCCTTCTCATTTTTTATCTCATAATACTGCCGGTATATTTTACCCTATACTCGAAAGCTTCCTGTTACTTCACCGTTAAATACATAGTAGCATACGCCTTCTTCCGGTTTTACATATAACTCAATGCTTTTGATTTCACTTTCCTCTCTTCCCAAGTCAAACTTCCACACATCCTTGGCAATAATGGTTAATTCTTTTTCTGTGTAAGCCTTTCCGTCAAACTGCAAAGTAACACTGGCCATCACCTCTGCCTTCTTTTCTCCAGCTTTCTTCGCTGTTGTTTTTCTTGCCGGTGCCTTTGCCTCTTCCTTATCTGCTGTTTTTGCTGTCTTTGCCTTTGCTGCAGTCTTAGTGGTTGTCTTGGTTGTCTTTGTTTCTTTTTTAGCAGGCTTCTTAGCTTCTTCTTTTTTCTCTGTTTCTTTTATCACTTCTGTTTTTTCAACCTTTGTATCCACAACCTGATTTGCTGCTTTCATATCCTTAGTCTCTAATTTTGTTTTCATCTCTATCTCCCTTCCTTCAAAAAACACTGCAATTTTTATCAGTTTACGCTTTTTCGTTGTAATCGTCAATCCTCAATCCCACAAAGGATACCACATTTTTACCTATATTTTATGCAATTATTCCAAAATACAAAAGTACCAGTGAACCTAAAATAATTCGATACCATCCAAAAATCTTAAAATCGTGTTTTTTTATATAATCCATTAAAAACTTTATTACGAATACTGATACCAAAAAGGCTACCACCATTCCTACAGCCAAAAGACTCCATTCTGTTGCCGTATAATGAAATCCATATTTTAATAGCTTGAGCAAGCTGGCCCCTAGCATTACCGGTATGGCAAGAAAAAAGGTGAATTCTGCTGCCACTGTTCTGGATACTCCTATCAGTAAAGCTCCCAATATGGTAGCTCCTGATCTGCTGGTGCCCGGAAAAATTGCTGCAATAAGCTGAAACCCTCCAATAATTATGGCTGTTTTCCATGTGATTTCATTTATGGTATTAATTTTTGAAACCATGGTTTTATTTTTTTCTTCTATTATGATAAAGGCCACTCCAAAAAGGATTAAAGCAAGGGAAACCGTAATGTAATTATACAAATACTGTTCTAAAATATCATCAAACAAAAGACCCACTACTGCTGCAGGAATACAGGCTACCACAACCTTATACCACATATTCATAATCTGGGGATTTAACCTATAGCTTTTCTTTTTTTCTATGGGAAATATTTTTTTCCAAAATAAAAGTACTACGGCAAGAATTGCTCCCAACTGAATTACCACTAAAAATAATTCCCAAAACTTTGGCGAAACCTCCAAACGGACAAATTCGTTTAAAAGAATCATATGCCCTGTACTGCTGATAGGCAGCCACTCGGTAATTCCCTCTACAATTCCAAATAATACAGCTTTTAAAAATTCCAGCATTCCTCTTTCCTTCCTATCTATGTTTTTACCTTATTAAAAATTCTTGTAGGGCATCATATTTATTTTTTGCATCTTCATAGCCTCTTTGGTACAACTCTTCCATCTTTTTGGAATCCTTTTCCAAGCGGCTGATTTCATTCTTTTCTTTTGGCTGAAGGACAAATACTTTTCCTTCCTTCTGCAGAAGTCTGATATATTCCATGGTTTCATTATATGCAAGATGACGTTCCTTCATCACCTCATATACCTTAGGATATTTATAATAACGAAGTCGAATAAGGTTCAGATTTTCAGAGGGCTTTCTTATATATCCCTCTTCCTTGGTAAGCACAATAACATTTTTCTTATTCCCTTCCAGAATAGAGCGCTGAATGGGAATAGAGTCTGCTAAACCTCCATCCAGATATTTTTTTCCGTTAATGGTTACCATCTGAAATACTAAGGGAAGGGCTGTAGAGGCCTTCACTGCCTCCATGGCCTGATCAACCTCCTTCATAGAAAGATATTCTGCTTTTCCCGTTTCCACATTAGTTACTACAGCATATGCCTTTCCTTCATATTTTTCATATGTTTTCCGATCAAAAGGAAGCAAATAGTTAGGAACAAGATCATAGGTAAAGTCCGGATCAATAATATTTCCGTTGGTCACCATACTGTACCAGCCACTAATTCGCTTATTTCCCATATATTCTGTAAGGCTTCGAAATCCTCTTCTTTTTTGCTTTGATAAAAAGGAGCATAAGTTTGCTGCTCCTGCAGATACACCGTAACAGCTGGAAAATTCCAAATTCTTTTCCAGGAAAAAATCCAACACTCCCGAGGTATACGCTCCCTTCATTCCTCCGCCTTCTAAAACCAGTCCTGCCTGATACAAGTTATTTCCCCCTTTCTCCTATAGGAAAGATAACAGCTTGACCAAGGCCAAACTGTTATGTATGTTTTTTTGTTTATTTAACGATTGGGATATTCTGTTTCTACAAATTTACGCAACGCCGGCAAGCTTCTCTTTACTTTATCCGTATCAATACAATATGCCATTCTGAAATAACCGGGACATCCAAAGGAGTCTGCCGGAACTAAAATCAAATCATACTTAAGAGCTTTATCGCAGAAAGCTGCTGCATCCTCTTCCAAGGCCTTAGGGAAGATGTAGAAGGTTCCTCCCGGCCTTACACAGGTAAAGCCTAAAGACTTTAACTCATCATATAATAAATTCATATTGGTTTCATATACACCCAGATCTGCTGTACGGTCTAAGTTTTCTGCTACTGCCAGCTGAATCAGGGAAGCAGGACAATTATGTCCGATTCCTCTGGAAATCTGCCCACACATTACAATCATTTTCTCTGCATCTTTACAGGAAGGATTAACGGCTACATAGCCAATACGCTCTCCCGGAATAGATAAAGATTTGGAGAAGGAATAGCAGGAAATCGTATGGTCATAGTAATGGGACACATAGGGTGCCTTTTGCTGATCAAAAATAATTTCACGATAAGGCTCATCAGAAATTAAATAAATAGTATCGCCATATTCCTTACTTTTTTCTTCTAATATTTTTGCCAGCTTTTTTAATGTCTCCTCTGAATAAACAATTCCTGAGGGATTGTTTGGTGTATTTACTAAAACTGCCTTTGTTTTTTCCGTAATCATTTCCTCAAAGGCTTCAAAATTAATCTGAAAATCTTCTGTCCTTGGGGGTACAACCTTAAGCTGGGCTCCGGTTAAATTTACATAAGGATTATATTCCGGAAAAAAAGGAGCAAAGGTAATAATTTCATCTCCTTCCTGGGCTACCAGACGAAAAGCATGAGAAAGAGCTCCTGCTGCACCGCTTGCCATAAAAATATGGTCTGCCTTATAGTTCATGGAAAATCTTCTGTTTAATGATTCTGCCACCTTTTGTCTTACCTCAGGTATCCCCAAGCTTTGACTGTATCCGTGAAGCTGCATAGGTTCCATTTCCCTTAACAGTGTGATACAGGTTTCATTAAATTCTTCCGGTACCGCTACGGAAGGATTCCCTAAGCTGTAATCAAATACATTTTCATACCCTATTTCTTTTCCTCTGGCTGTAGCAAATTCTGACAAGGTTCTGATTACCGATTTCTGCTGCAACATATCCACATATTTTTTTACCAACATAACCTTCTCCTTAATTTACGTTAGGATTCACAAAAATTGTGAATCCTAAGCTATTATCTCTTCTTATTTTCTTACTTTTATTTATTTCTTGTGATTAGCTTCCAGCCATCCCGGATGATGCACCGCAATATAAGCCTTTACCACACTGATCAGCTGAGGATAACTCATGGAAGTGGTATTTAAGCAAAGATCATAATTATTAGCATCATTCCATTTACCGCCGGTATAGCACTTATAGTAGTCAGCACGGTTTTTATCAATACGCTCAATTTTTTTAATAATTTCTTTGTCCTCTAATCCGGATAAAGCCCGCTCTCTTTCCATACAATCTATTAAAGGAGCATAACAGTATAAACGAATTACGTCCGGATTATCTTTTAGTACATAATCTGCACAGCGGCCCACAATAACACAATTTTCATTTTCTGCCAGCTCTTTGATTACCTCTGCCTGGATATTAAAAAGATTTTCCTCTGAAGCAAAATTCTCACTTCCCGGTCCCTGTGCCTGTCCTTTATACGTTCTCTTTCCTATACCAAAAAAGGAGCCGCCCTTTATTCTTTCATCTACTTCTCCAAAAAGGGCTTCACTGATTCCGCTTTTATCGGAAGCCATACGTACCAGCTCTCTGTCATAGTAATTTAACCCTAATTCTTCTGCCAGCAGCTTTCCCATTGTTCTTCCGCCGCTTCCATAGCTTCTTGCAATTGTAATTACCAATCTACCCATATGTATACCTCTTATTCTCCCAAATATGCCTTCTTTACTGATTCATCATTCATCAATTTTTCTGCATCACCCTGCAAAATTATATTTCCTGTTTCCAGTACATAAGCTCTGTCTGCAATGGTAAGAGCCTTTTTCGCATTCTGTTCTACTAATAATACGGTAGTACCTTCTGAAGAAATATCACGAATGATTTTAAATACCTCCTCCACAAAAATAGGAGAAAGTCCCATAGATGGTTCATCCATTAAAATGATTTTCGGATGGCTCATGAGAGCTCTTCCCATAGCCAGCATCTGCTGCTCTCCTCCCGATAAGGTTCCTGCAATCTGATTTTTCCTCTCTTCCAATCTTGGAAATCGCTGATAAATCATTTTTAAGGTTTCTTCCATTTCATTTTTATCTTTTCTGGTATAAGCTCCCAGTCTTAAATTCTCCAAAACTGTCAGCTGAGCAAATACTCTTCTTCCCTCCGGCACATGTGCCATACCTAAGGATACGATTTTATGAGCTGCAGTTTTTGTAATATCCTGTCCTTCAAAAATTACACTCCCTCTGGTAGGCTGCAGCAATCCGCTGATGGTATGCAAAATTGTAGTTTTTCCGGCACCGTTTGCTCCGATTAACGCAATAACCTCTCCCTGATTTACTTCAAAAGAAACATCCTTGATGGCCTGAATCATTCCATAATGTACCTGTAAATTATTTACACTTAACATTGCCATTTTATTTTCTTTGCTCCTATTCTCCCAGGTATGCTTTTATTACCTGTGGGTCATTCAATACTTCTGCTGTTTTTCCCTTAGCCAGTACCTGTCCAAAGTTCAAAACAGTTAATTCTTCACAGATTCCCGATACCAGCTTCATATCGTGTTCAATCAAAAGTATGGTCATATCAAACTGATCTCTTACAAAGCGAATGGTATCCATTAATTCTATGGTTTCGTTGGGATTCATTCCTGCCGCCGGCTCATCCAACAGCAATAGCTTGGGATTGGTGGCAAGAGCTCTTGCAATTTCCAGCTTTCTTTGCTTTCCGTAGGGAAGATTGGAGGCCAATACCTCTGCTTCTTTATCCAAGTCAAAAACCTTTAACAGCTCCATTGCTTTTTCATTCATTTCCTTTTCTACCTTAAAATAGGCAGGCAAACGAAAAATTCCTGATAAGGTTGAGTAGGAATACAGATTATGAAGTCCTACCTTCACATTATCCAGTACAGATAAATCCTTAAATAAACGGATATTCTGAAAGGTTCTGGCAATTCCTGCTTTATTAATATCTATGGTTCTTGCCCCTGTAATATTTTTCCCATCCAATTCAATTTTTCCGTCATCCGGCTTATATACTCCGGTTAACAAGTTAAATACTGTTGTTTTTCCTGCACCGTTTGGTCCGATTAATCCGTACAGCTGTCCCTTTTTTATCTCAATTTCAAATCCGTCAACTGCTCTGAGACCGCCAAAGGAAATTCCTAAATTTCTTACTTCTAATAAAGCCATTTATGCCTCCTCCTTCTCTGTCTTTTTAGCAATTAATCTTTTGAAAGAGTATTTTTCCCTAAATTCCTTTGCCTTGGGACTCCAGTTAAAGATCATCATCCCAATTAAGACTACAGAATAAATCAGCATACGATAATCATTGAGCTGACGCATTAACTCCGGAAGTAAAACTAAAATTACGGAAGCAATTACAGAACCTCTGATATTTCCGATCCCTCCAAGTACCACATAAACAAGAATCATAATGGACATATTATACCCAAAGTTTTTGGGCTGTGCCTGTAAAATAGATAAATTATGAGCATACAAAACACCACCGATTCCTGCCAGACCTGCGGAAATAGAAAACGCCAGCAGCTTAAACTGTGTAATATTGATTCCCACTGACTCTGCTGCAATACGGTTATCACGGATGGCCATGATCGCTCGTCCCGGTCTGGAATGAATTAAATTTAAAACAATAATCAAGGTAAGCACCAGCAAGATTGCTCCTATCGTAAAATTAGAATCATTTGGTGTTCCTGTAATTCCCTGGGCTCCGTTAATCAATACCTGTCCATCTGATGCCATATTCATAGAAAAGGCATCTTTCATGGAAAAATGAAATCCTGCTTCATCTCTCCCTACATATAATACATTAATAATATTTTTAATTATTTCACCAAAGGCTAAGGTAACGATAGCCAAATAATCTCCCTTCAATCTTAATACCGGGATCCCGATAAGCAAACCGCTTAAAGCTGCCGCTGCTCCTCCGATAATAATTGCCAAAAGAAATCTTGGGCCTGCAGCCATGGTTTCCTTAAAGCAAAGAGAAAAAAAGGCACTGGTAAAGGCACCCACGCACATAAAGCCTGCATGACCTAAACTTAACTCTCCCAAAATTCCTACAGTTAAATTTAAAGATACTGCCATAATGGCATAAATACATAAGGGTACCAGTAAGCCCTTCATTAAGCTGGATAATGCTCCTGCTCCCACTAAAATCTGTAAGATAACATAAGCAACAACTACCATACCTACGGTAATTAATGTACTTTTTGTTGCCTTAGTTAAATTTATCTGCTTTTTCATCTTATTACTTTCCCTTTCTGACGACTGTTATATTATACCTTTTCACTAATTTTCTTTCCTAAAATTCCGGTAGGTTTTACAAGCAATACGATAATTAATACAGTAAACACAATGGCATCGGACAGCTGGGAAGAGATGTATGCCTTAGACATATTTTCAATAACTCCCAGTAATATTCCTCCCACAAAAGCACCGGGTATGGACCCGATTCCTCCAAATACTGCCGCCACAAAGGCTTTGATTCCGGGCATAGAGCCGGTATAAGGATTTAACGTAGGATAAGCAGAACAAAGCAATACTCCTGCAATAGCTGCTAAAGCAGAGCCAATGGCAAAAGTAAGAGATATGGTTCCGTTAACATTTACTCCCATTAATTCTGCTGCTCCCTTGTCTTCTGATACCGCAAGCATAGCCTGTCCTGCCTTTGTTTTCTTAATAAAGGTGGTTAAGACAATCATAATAATCACACAGGCTACAATGGTAACCTGGGTTTCTCCTGAGATAGTAATACTCCCATCTCCTAAAACAATAGGAGGAAGCTTGATCACAGAAGTAAACATTTTTGTATTTGCGCTAAAGGCCAAAAGAGCTACATTTTGTAAAAAATAACTGACACCGATTGCTGTAATCAGTACTGCCAAAGAAGGGGCTTTTCTTAATGGCTTATAGGCAATTTTTTCAATGGTAATTCCCAAAATGGTACATACCACTACTGCCAGCAAAACTGCCAAAACCGGGGGAAGGCCTAAAGAACCCATTGCCAAAAAGGCCATATAACTTCCCACCATAATTACATCACCGTGGGCAAAATTCAACATTTTTGCGATACCGTATACCATAGTATAGCCAAGAGCAATAATGGCATATATACTTCCCAAACTGATGCCATTAATTAAATAAGAAAAGAAACTACTCATAATCTCCTCCGCTTTCTTTTTATTTTCACGGTGTAATGATTTCCAAAAAAACACGATTCTTATTTTCTTGGAAATTATTACACCGGAATAAGTAGGGAAAAAAGGGCTGAGATTCTTCAGCCCTTTTTCTTTTTTTCTATGTTCTATTATTGCATAGCTGTATATGCACCGTCAACGATTTTAACAGCCTTAGGTTCTTTATTAACTTCCCCTTCTTCTGTCCAGGTCATCTCTGTACCGGTAAGTCCTGTTACACTTACTTCCATCATCGCTGCTTTCATTGCTTCGCAAAGATCAGATACGCTCATATCAGGAGTTGCTCCTGCTTTTTCAATAGCTGCTTTAATAATATAAATTGCGTCATATGCATTAGCTGCAAACTGAATAGGAATTTCGCCGTGTGCTTCCTGATACTTCCCTACAAAGCTTGTGGTAAGCTCATCTGTTGCATCTGCTGCAAAAGGAGTTAATAACATAACACCCTCTGCTAAAGCTGTATCAAAGTCTTCTACTCCAAGGATACCGTCTAAGCCGTCACAGCCAAAGAACATAGGAGCAAATCCCATGGAATTTGCCTGGCTTAAAATTAAGGCTGCTTCCTGATAGTAGATAGGAAGGAATACTAATTCAGCACCACCTTCCTTTGCCTTCTGTAACTGAATGGTAAAGTCTGTTTTATTATCTGAGGTAAAGCTTTCTGCTGCTACGATCTCAATTCCGTATCCTTCTGCTGCTTCACGGAAGGTATTGAAAATTCCTGATGAATATACATCAGATGCATCATAAATTACTGCTACTTTCGTTGCAATCTTATTTTCTCCGATGTACTGAGCAGATTTTGTACCCTGTCCGGGATCAGAGAAACATACACGGAAAGCATTGGCATATTTAATTGCATCAACTGCTGTTCCACTGGGTGTTAACTGATACATATTGTCTTCGTTTGTTTTTTCTACTACAGCTACACAAGGGCCACTGGTGGTAGTTCCCATAAATATCTGCATTCCCCAGTCCTTAAGATTATTGTATGCATTTACTGCCTTTTCAGGATCATGTTCATCATCTGTAAAATTATATTCAATCTGAAATCCGTTGATTCCTCCTGCAGCATTAATTTCATCTACTGCAATCTGAGCACCACGCTGTACTGCTAATCCGTATACTGCTGCTCCTCCGGTGGTAGGGCCGCTTCCTCCGATTTTAAATACTGCGCCTTCTGCACTTTCACTTGTACCTGCACTGTTTTGTGCTGCTTCTTCATTTGCACCACATCCAACTAACATGGTGGCAGCCATAGCAAGCACTAAACATAAGCTTACTAATTTTTTCATACTGTTTTCCTCCTTTATCCTTCCACATCCTGCAGTCTGACTACAGCTGTGTATTTCTTTACAATTTAGCTTAATCTTTTTTCTCTTTAGAAATTTATCACGCTAAACTGCTACGATATCTTTTTCAGATTACTCTTTTCTCACAAAAATGTCAACAAAAAAGGTATGATAAATACTTATACTTATCATACCTTTTGTTTATACCTGTTAGTTATTATCCAAAATCTGATATACCTTATTGATGCCATTCTTTTATTCTTACCACCACTGCTTATAAGCAATCAAAGCGGCAAGGGGCATTAATACTTCACATATCTGAACAAAAAATCCTGCTGTATCTTCTGTTACTCCTCCAAAGTATCTTCTGGCAATATAAGAAGAAATAAGGTAGGAAATTCCCACTCCAATTAAAATGGCAAAGCCCACACCGGAATTCATCCAAATCATCCCTGCCCCACAAACTACTACGTAGCCCAGCATAATGATCATTTCCGTAGTCTTTAATCTTCCTTCCGGTACATAAATACTGCATTTACTTTCCTTTGCATGTCTTGAGGAAAGAATGGAAAACCCATATAAGGCTCTGGAAATTACAAAGCCAAAGGCCAAAATAAAGATACCATTTACCGGCATTTCACTCCATACCCCGATAGCCAGCATAAAATACCACACACAAACTATAATGGCAAAATATCCGCCATGAGAATCTTCTAAAATTTCCAAACGCCGCTCAATAGGCTGATGGGAACAAAGAGCATCCACCGTTCTGAAAAAACCATCTAAATGAGATCCTGCCGAGAGCATACTGGGAAGTACCGCTCCTACCACTGCAGGGAGTATCTGATAATTACATAAGTAAGGGTATCCCACTGCCCACTGACTTAAGATTAATCCGATAACCGCTCCGATAAGAGGTATAAAAACAAGAATATATTTACTATTTTCCTGACTTCTTTCAATCTTTGCCTTGGGACTGATTGAATAGAGAGAAAATGCCAGTAAAAAACTATTTCTGATCTGTTTCATTTTTTCACCCTTTACTTTTTATTCGTAAACCACGTCCTGTGCATAATCTTCCCAGATAATACAAATCCATGTTTTTCCCGGTGTGAGAATAATGGGATCTCCATTAAAATCACGATAATTGGCAGGTTCCTCATCTGACATACGACTCCAGATTCCGGGAATCATCTTCCCCTGGGTAAATACCTGAATATGACGGTAATTGGTTTCGTGACAGCCAAAGGCAAGATAATCATTCTCATCTCTTACCTCTCCGTAGCAATACTGGAAAATCACATTATCATATGTAAGCTGCTCACCGGTGGCCTCATCTATATGTTCTTTGCCATACTGGTATCGATAATACTTTTGATCCTGGGGATTATATTCAAAATAGGACTGTGTCTTACTAAATCCATTAGCTTTTGTACTTTCCTTGCCTCCGGGATAAATCTTTACCGCATCCTCTGCGTAGGGAAAATTATATGGTGTTTCTTCCGATACAAACTGAAATTTAGGAATCTGATCTTCTTTTTTCGTCAGCCGATACTTAAACTTTTCCAGATCCTTGCTCAGCCCCTCTGTGGATATGTATACATTATGCGGTGCCTTTCTGTTATCGCTTCTAAAAAAGCTTTTAGTTGCCGGACGATCAATTCCTGCTACCGCTCCGCTGATATTATCTACTCTGTCACTGTTTAATAAGTCTCCCACATAGGGAGTTGCCTGACCAAAATGAGCATAAATTGCATCATATTCCATAGCAAAATAAACAAAATAATCTCTGCTGCTTCGAATAGAACCAATCTCTTCTATATTTTTATAATCCTCAAAGATTCCCATCAATCGGGTAATTCTTCCCTCCACCGGTGCCTCATATACCACATCAGCTCCTGCAATTCCTTTCTGAGGACATCCTTCCTCAATATTATTAAACATTACTGCTAAAGGTCTGTTTTTTTGAATTTCTGCTGAAACAGGAAGGCCTGTTAACATACTCAGACCATCCCCTTTATTTTCTCCTGAAGCCTCTTTCGTTTCCTCTTGTGTCTGGGCTTGCTGCTT
>JAFXGR010000110.1 GCA_017520155.1 Lachnospiraceae bacterium | reverse complement strand
TCGTCGTGACATCGCTATGAACATCAAGAGACTTCAGGAAATTGGATGCTACAGAGGTATCCGTCACAGAAAAGGACTTCCGGTTCGTGGTCAGAAAACTAAGACCAATGCTAGAACTCGTAAGGGTCCGAAGAGAACTGTTGCTAACAAGAAGAAATAAGGAACACGATAATCATTAATATAAATAGAAAGTGTAGGTTAGTTTAGAAAATGGCAAAGAAAGTTGCAAAAAAAGTAACAAAAAAGCGTGTAAAGAAAAACGTTGAACGCGGACAGGCACATATTCAGTCTTCTTTTAACAATACAATTGTTACCTTAACAGATGCTGAAGGAAATGCTTTAAGCTGGGCAAGTGCCGGTGGTCTTGGTTTTAGAGGTTCAAGGAAATCTACTCCATATGCAGCACAGATGGCTGCTGAAACTGCTACAAAGGCAGCTTTAATTCATGGACTTAAGACGGTAGATGTATTTGTAAAGGGACCTGGTTCAGGACGTGAAGCAGCAATTCGTGCACTTCAGGCATGTGGTCTTGAAGTAACAAGTATCAGAGACGTAACACCCGTTCCTCATAACGGATGTCGTCCTCCTAAACGTCGTCGCGTTTAGTGATTATTTCAGCTTAATAGTAAAAACAGTAACTAACTACCGTAGGTGTTTATCCTGCGGTAGTCAATAAATTAAGAAAAATTGGCTGGAGGAAGATAGTACCTTTCTGAGAAATAAGATAATAAGGAAGCTATTGTAAACAGTATGGAGGAAAATTAAAATGGCAGTAAATAGAGTACCTGTGTTAAAAAGATGCAGATCCCTTAACTTAGATCCTGTTTTCTTAGGATATGATAAAAAATCTAACAGAAGCAATGCAAGAGCGAATAAGAAAATGAGCGAGTATGGTCTTCAGTTAAGAGAAAAACAGAAAGCAAAATTCATTTACGGTGTACTTGAAAAACCTTTCAGAAACTACTACGAAAAAGCGGACAGAATGATGACCGGTCTTACCGGTGAAAACCTGATGACAATTCTTGAATCAAGACTTGACAGTGTAGTATTCAGAATGGGATTTGCAAGAACAAGAAGAGAAGCAAGACAGATCGTTGGACATAAGCATGTTTTAGTAAACGGTAAATCTGTAAACATTCCTTCTTACCTGATCAAAGCAGGAGATGTAATTGAAATCAGAGAAAAATCCAAATCTTTACAGAGATATAAAGATATTATTGAAGTAACAGGCGGACGTCTTGTTCCTGCATGGATGGATGTAGATCAGGAAAACTTCAAGGGAACAATCAAAAACCTTCCTACAAGAGAAGAAATCGATGTTCCTGTAAATGAAATGCTTATCGTTGAGTTATATTCTAAATAAGCTTAATGTTTAAATTTGTTCGTAAAGGAGGGTATTTGCAGTGTTTGAGTTTGAAAGACCGAATATTGAGGTTCAAGAAATCTCTGAAGACAAAAAGTATGGCAGATTCGTTGTAGAACCATTGGAAAGGGGCTACGGTATTACTTTAGGTAATTCTTTAAGAAGAATTATGCTCTCTTCTTTACCAGGTGCAGCAGTAAGCCAGGTTAAAATTGAAGGTGTGTTACACGAATTCAGTTCTATTCCCGGTGTAAAAGAAGATGTTACAGAAATCATCATGAATATTAAAAGTCTTGCTATTAGAAATAATAGCGATACTAATGAGCCTAAAACAGCTTATATTGAGTTTGAAGGTGAAGGTGTTGTAAGAGCATCTGATATTCAGGTGGATTCTGACGTTGAAATCTTAAATCCTGATTTGGTAATTGCCACATTAAACGGCGGAAAAGAAAGTAAGCTGTATATGGAACTTACCATTACCAAGGGAAGAGGATACATCAGTGCTGACAAAAATAAAGATGATGAGCTGCCCATTGGCGTAATCGCTGTTGATTCTATCTACACACCTGTAGAAAGAGTAAATATTACAGTGGCAAATACACGTGTAGGTCAGGTAACTGACTTTGATAAGCTCACCTTAGATGTATATACAAACGGAACCTTAGTTCCTGATGAAGCTATCAGCTTAGCTGCAAAAGTACTTAGCGAACATTTAAGCCTGTTCATCGATTTATCAGAAAATGCAAAAACAGCAGAAGTAATGGTAGAGAAAGAAGACGATGAAAAAGAAAAAGTTCTGGAAATGAGCATTGATGAATTAGAATTATCAGTTCGTTCCTACAACTGCTTAAAGAGAGCTGGTATAAATACAGTAGAAGAATTAACAAATAAAACTTCCGAAGATATGATGAAGGTTCGTAATCTGGGACGTAAATCATTAGAAGAAGTATTAGCAAAATTAAAGGAGCTGGGACTTCAGTTAACACCAAGTGAAGACTAAAAGTCAGCCCTTTGGATGCCTTGGCATCAGCGTGTACCGGTAAATCCAAAGAGTACGGTTTCACGTAAGGTAACTATTCACAGGCTTAGGCCTTACCATTCGGTAAGTAAGACCAAAGAGCGTGGCCGGATGAAAAAAAGAATGGAGAATGAAAATGGCAAAATACAGAAAATTAGGAAGAACATCTGATCAGAGAAAAGCTTTATTGAGAAGTCAGGTAACTGCATTAATCCAGAACGGAAAGATTGTTACTACAGAAGCTAAAGCTAAAGAAGTTAAGAAGCAGGTTGAATCTTTAATTGCATTAGCAGTAAAGGAAAAAGACAACTTCGAAACTGTTAAGGTTACAGCAAAGGTTGCTCGTAAAGATAAAGATGGTAAGAGAGTAAAAGAAGTTGTAGATGGTAAAAAAGTAACAGTTTTTGATGAAGTAGAAAAAGAAATCAAAAAAGATCTTCCTTCCAGACTTCATGCAAGAAGACAGATGTTAAAAGTTTTCTATCCTGTAACTGAAAATCCTACAGGAAAGAAAAAAGATAGAAAAGAAGTTGATTTAGTAGCAAAAATGTTTGATGAAATTGCACCTAAATATGTAGGACGTAACGGTGGATATACAAGAATCGTTAAAATCGGCCTTCGTAAAGGTGATGCTGCTATGGAAGTTTTACTTGAGTTAGTATAGTTAAATTTCTAAGACCGTTGTAAACAAAGTTTACGGCGGTCTTTTTTACTTGAATTTAAAAATTATTTTTAGTAAAATAAGGGGATGAATAATCGGTGGAAAGCAGGAGAAAAGAATGGGAATTGTCAAAGCAGTACAGTTGGCATTTGAATATATACGAAGAGACGAAGAAGGAAATGTGGAAGGAATCACCAGGGCAATAGACGGAGTTAATCTGGAAATTGAAGAAGGACAGTTTATTGCGGTATTAGGTCATAACGGTTCAGGGAAATCTACCCTTGCCAAGCACATCAATGCCTTGCTCCATCCCACTGAGGGAACAGTTTATGTAGAAGGAATGGATGTACGGGAAGCAGATAAAGTTTGGGAAATCAGACAAAGGGCAGGAATGGTATTTCAAAATCCGGACAATCAGATTATTGGTCAGGTAGTAGAAGAAGATGTGGGCTTTGGCCCGGAAAATCTTGGAGTGGAAACTAAGACTATTTGGGAGAGAGTAGAGGAAAGTCTAAGAGCAGTAGGAATGTATGAATTTCGTAAACATTCTCCAAATAAATTATCCGGTGGTCAAAAGCAAAGAGTATCTATTGCCGGTGTAATTGCCATGCATCCCAAATGTATTATTTTGGATGAGCCTACAGCTATGTTGGATCCCAACGGAAGAAAAGAAGTAATTCGTGCAGCAAAGGCATTAAATCAGGTGGAAGGAATTACCATTATTCTGATTACCCATTATATGGAAGAAGTAATCCATGCAGATTATGTTTATGTAATGGACCAAGGTAAAGTGGTAATGAAAGGAAAGCCAAAAGAAATTTTTTCCCGGGTGGAAGAGCTAAGAAAGTTAAGATTGGATGTTCCTCAAGTAACCCAACTGGCCCATGAATTAAGAAAAGAAGGTTTAGATATTCCTGAGGGAATACTGACAAAAGAAGAGTTGGTGGAAGCCGTAAAAAAGATAAAATAAGGGGAAAAGAACCAACACAATTAACTATGGTAAATAAGGAGTAAATATGTCACTTATTTTAGAAAATGTGAGTCATATATATGGAGAAGATACAGATATGGTAGTTGCTGCACTTAAGGAGGTAAATCTGGAGATTCCTGATGGACAGTTTATTGGTCTTATTGGACATACCGGAAGCGGAAAGTCAACCTTAATACAGCATCTCAACGGCCTTCTTCAGCCAACAAAAGGAACCATATATTTTAACGGACAGGATATTAATGAGAAATCTTATAACAGAAAAGAATTAAGAAGTAAAGTAGGACTTGTTTTTCAATATCCGGAACATCAGCTTTTTGAAGTAACTGTTTTCCAGGATGTATGTTTTGGACCTAAAAATCTTGGCCTGGAGCAAAAAGAGGTGGAAATGAGAGCTTATAAAGCTCTGAAGCAGGCAGGAGTAAAGGAAGAGCTGTTTTATCATTCTCCCTTTGATTTATCAGGAGGACAAAAAAGGCGGGTTGCTATTGCCGGTGTTTTAGCCATGGAACCTCAGGTGTTGATTTTGGATGAACCTACAGCAGGCCTGGATCCTGCAGGAAGAGATGAGATTTTAGGACAGATAAAAAAACTCCAGAAAGAAACGAAAATTACCGTGATCCTTGTTTCTCACAGTATGGAAGATGTGGCAGAATATGTAGATCGGATTATTGTCATGAATCGGGGAGAGGTATTATTTGATGATATGCCAAAAGAAGTATTTAAAGAGTATAAAAAGCTGGAAGAAGTAGGTTTGGCTGCTCCTCAGGTAACGTATATTATGAATTCTTTTATAAAAGAAGGATTTTTAACCTCTTCAGAGGCAACTACCATCCAAGAAGCTAAGGAGGAAATCCTTTCCTTCCTAAAAAAGAAGAAAGGGTAAAGCATATGTTAAAAGATATTACCTTAGGACAATATTATCAGACAGAGTCTGTTATTCATCGTTTGGATCCCAGAGTAAAACTGATAGGAACCATAGCCTATATTTTATCTCTTTTTTTGATAAATAAGATACAAGGCTATATAGTTGCCATTCTTTTTTTGGCTCTGGTAATCCGATTATCAAAGGTGCCCTTTAAGTTTATGGTAAAGGGGATGAAAGCCATTCTCTTTTTATTATTACTTACTGTGGCCTTTAATCTGTTTCTCACCCCGGGAGAGGTACTGGTTCAGATTTGGAAGCTGACCATTACAAAAGAGGGGCTTAAGCTGGCAGTTTTAATGGCTGTACGCCTAACCTTTCTTATTATTGGATCTTCTGTAATGACCTTAACCACTACACCAAATCATTTGACAGACGGAATGGAAAAATTAATGAAGCCCCTGAGAAAAATCAGAGTACCGGTACATGAAATAGCTATGATGATGTCAATTGCTTTACGGTTTATTCCTATTTTAATGGAAGAAACAGATAAGATTATGAAGGCTCAGATTGCACGAGGTGCTGATTTTGAAAGCGGAAATTTAATCAAGAAGGCTAAGGCCTTAATTCCCTTACTGGTACCCTTGTTTATCTCTGCCTTTCGAAGAGCAAATGATCTGGCTATGGCGATGGAAGCCAGATGCTACAGAGGAGGAGAATATCGAACGAAAATGAAGCCTTTACTTTATCAAAGGGCTGACAGAATCTCCTATTTGGTTATTCTTATTTATTTGATCTTATGTTTTGGTCTGGGAAGATAAGAAAGTAAAAGTAAAGATAATGCAGGGAGCAGAGAAAATGAAAAGAATTATGCTGTGGGTAGCTTATGATGGAACCAATTATCATGGCTGGCAGATACAGCCCGGAGTAGAGACCATTGAAGGAGAATTAAATAAAGCATTAACACAGCTGATGAAAGAGGAAATACAGGTAACGGGAGCCAGCCGCACAGATACGGGGGTTCATGCATTGGGAAATTTAGCGGTTTTTGATACCGGGACAAACATTCCCCCTAAGAAAGTGTCCTATGCCTTAAATGCTCTTTTGCCGGAGGATATCCGAATTCAGCAATCCTGCCTGGTAGAGGGAGATTTTCATCCAAGAAAAACGGCCACAAGAAAAACCTACTGTTATCAGATACAAACCGGCGAATTTCCTAATCCATTGCTGCAAAGATATGTACATTTCACCTATCATTCTTTAGCTATAGAAAAAATGAAAGAAGCATCAACATATTTTTTAGGAGAACATGATTTTAAAAGCTTTTGTGCAGCAGGGAGTACAGCGGAAACTACCGTACGAAGAATTTATGATCTGCAGGTAGAAAAAAAACAGGAACTTATTGAAATCAAAGTTACGGGAAACGGATTTTTGTACAATATGGTTCGGATTATAGCCGGAACTTTAATGGAAGTAGGAAGAGGAAAAATAGAGCCAAAAGAAATAAAAGAGATAATCAAGGCATTAGACAGAACAAAGGCAGGTCCCACAGCGGTGGCAAAGGGACTAACCTTACTGGATTATTATTTTGAAGAATATCCACAGTGGAATAAGAAAAGATAAAATAAAAAGAAAATGTTGACACACCAGGAAGTGTGTAATATAATATGTCAGTATGAAAACGTTTGAGAATAAGATTTCAGGCCCGGATTCTTATTTGAAAATAGAGGGATTCTTAAACTGCTAGCCCC
>JAFXGR010000109.1 GCA_017520155.1 Lachnospiraceae bacterium | reverse complement strand
CCAGTCTACCGGATTCGTGGCATGCTGCAATAAATAGGGGCTTGTTTCCTTACCTAAATGATTTTTCATTCTCTTTCCTTTTCTTTCTCTATATTTTCTTCCTCTATGTTTCCTTCCATCAGGTTAAAATAATCTCCCTTATCAATACGAATCATCGAAATACGATTTTGGAATCTTCGAAATGCATGTACAGAATGCTCCTCTTAAAATCTCATTGTTTTTCTCCTTATCAGAAGAATAGGTAAAAAGGTGGCTGTATAAAGATAAAATACTTTCTCTTTCCTTGCTACTCTCTTCCTTGTAAAGATGGACAAATACATCTACAAAAATCTGGCTGTAGTCGGGAAAGGAAATAATATATTCATTAATTTCCTCATCATAATCCTTTTTTAGCCATCCCCATTCCTGCAATCGTCTTAACATAATCGAAGACATATTACTTCTTGTAAGAAGTTCTCCTTCATCCTCCAATTGCTGCTGACTCCAATCCATGGTAAAGGTTGCAATTCTTTCCTCTATAATCTCACAACATTCTTCCTCTGTTAATCCCAAAATAGAATAAGATTGTCCTGACTCCTCATACAAACTAATCAATATCATTTGATAGTAATCCATGTATTTACTATGAAATAATCTATAAAATCGTTCCGGTATTCTGCTCTTTATTGTCATCTCTTTCCTCGTAATTTTCTATTGATAAATGAAAATATAGTTTATCATTTTTTTATGTAAAATACAAATGGTCAAATATGTCTCTAACTGCTCAAATATTTTACTTAAATAGGGAAATTTCACTGCAATAACCGGTGTACAATAAATATACATTCCTACTAAAACAGTTATTGCGGCCGCCACTTTTCCTCTTCTTTTAAAGCCACTTAATTTTCCACCTATAAAACTATTACTTTGTTTTCTCTTTTGCCAAATAGTAAATCTATCTTAAATAATTACAATTTTTGTCATAAAATATAGTAAAAGGATGCCAGAGATAAAAGCCCAAATTAAAAATCTTCCATGGGCTTTTGCCTATGACATCCTTTATTCTGTCCTATTCATTCATTCCGCTTGATTCCCTTCAATTGTACCAGGCAAATACTGTCTGCAGATACGGTCTTCCGGCTTTTCATCCAACAAATATAAAACCAGTATAAAAAACCACTCTAAAGGCTTCATCAGAAGATAAATACAATCTGCACTCCAGGGACTCTTTATCCACTTGGAAATGGGATAGCCATGGGTATCATAAACATTACGAATTACTCTGTGCAATCTTGGTGTTCTTTCCTCTATCAGCTGTTCAAAGGCATTGGCCACACAAAGCTGCCTGTTTACCACAATCTTTGTTCCTCTGCGAATCCCATAACGGATGGGCTTTACAATATTTTTATGTCCCCGTAGGGATACGGTACATAAATAATGTGTGTCATATTCCACCGGTGGGGGGGATATCTCTTTTGATAAAATCCAGTCACTTGTTTTGGTAAATGCTTCAATTACACTGTCCGGCTTTTGTCCAAAAAGGCATAAGATGACTATTATAACACCATATAAAGGAATCATTAACAAAAAACCTGCCCAAAATAGAGTTGTCCCCTTTTCCAATAGCCTATTACAATACTGCAGGTATTTTTGTTCATATACAATTTCCTGTTGAGCCTGGCTCACTTCCTTCACCAGCCCCCAAAACAGATGACCTGCATGTAACAAAAACAGAGTAGGTATCACAGCTTCACAACCAATATAAATCAGATTTTCATTCCAAAAAGCTTCCCTGGTATACCCCTCTGGAGCAGCACCACAAAGAATCTGAAATAAAAATATAATATTTAAACCCGCTCCTCCATAGATTCCGGCAATACACAAGGCTTTTTCTAAAGGCGGCATATGAGACCTTTTATATTTTAAGAGAAAATAACAAAAATATCCAGTTCCGGAAATAACCATTAGGGTCAGTGCTTCCTCCATATTTACAGGCTCATGTGCCATATTGATTCCGTAAATATTAAGCGGTATACTGTAATGCCTAGGCTCCCATATCCACCAGCAAAAAGCCATATAAATATGACCGATTCCAAATGCCACCAATTCAAACAGTAGTCTTTTTTGTTTTTTTAGTAGAAAAACAAGATCCAGTACAATCAACAGAAGAGGTAAAAATAATAATATACTACCAAACAGAAAATATACCCCTCCTAATAACACTTCCCTCATTATTCTCCTCCTCACACTATCCTTAATAACTCACTGTAATTATGATAAAATAAGCCTCCATTGATTATTTATAATATCATGGCCACATTTATTCTTTCAAGAACAGAAGCACTCTTTATAATAAAAACAATATGTTTAAGATTTCAGTTTTATATGATAAGATGGTAACAGGGGGAAAACAGTTTTAACCTAATCTTTTGTTCTTGATGCCCTATTAAATATTAATCTTAGGAGGATATACTATGAAATTTAAAATGGTACATGAAAACTATAATGTTTCCAATTTAGAAGAATCTCTTACTTTTTATGAAAAAGCTCTTGGTCTTAAGGAAAAAAGAAGAAAAAACGGAGAAGGTTTTATTATTGTCTATATTGGAAATGAAGAAAGTGATTTTGAACTGGAATTAACCTGGTTGGAAGAACATCCCCAAAAATATAATTTGGGAGAATGTGAATTCCACTTAGCATTTCAGACAGAAAACCATGAGGCTGCCCATAGGCTTCATGAAGAAATGGGATGTATCTGTTATGAAAATCCTAAAATGGGCATCTATTTTATTCAGGATCCAGATGGTTACTGGCTGGAGGTAGTTCCCAAAAGATAATAATAAGGCGATATAGTATCGCCTCAAAATGTAGACTAAGTGAATATTAAAAATAACCTCTATATATTAAATGTAATATTATGCAGAGATTATTTTTTATGAATTATGTTATAATTAGGGGAAAATTTGAATTTTACGCATATAAAAAAATATGTATTGACTCTCTCGTTACGTGACCCTTTAGAATGAAATTCGAAGGAGGCGTATGTCATGAAAACAGTAAAAGAAATATCAAAATTAACAGGTGTTAGTATCCGAGCATTGAGATATTATGATGAAATAGGTTTGCTTGTTCCAACAGATAGAACAGATGCAGGATATAGGCTTTATGATGATGAGGCTTTAGAGAAACTAAGGGCAATATTGTTTCTGAAGGAATTGGATATACCACTTGATACTATCAAAGAAGTGGTAAATGCTAAAAACTGTGATTATGGTGCGATGTTGAAAAAATATCGGAAAAACATTGTGCAGAAAATTAACAGATTGCAAGGTTTACTTGGAGTTGTAGATGGTATGGAATCAGAGGATGTTCCCATTAGTTTTAAGGCATTTCAGGAGGAGGATGCAGAGAAAGTAACAGAAACGATAGTAAGAAATCAGGATATAGACGATTCTGCCATTTCTGAAATAAGTGAGTTGGTAAAAAGCAATATGGTTGATGGAAAAGTTGGTATTGAGTTGTTACAAATATATGGCAGTAGAGAAAAATACTTAAGTGCCGTAGAGGAAAGCGAACAGCATCCGGAAGTTACTGAAAAACTGCAAGAGGAATTAAAGAATATCTATTTTTCGTTCAGGGATTCTACTGGAAAGAATAGTGAACTATTGGAACTTGTAAAGCGATTGGAAGATAATACAAAGAAAATGTACCGAACTGCAAATGCAAGGTATATGTTATTAAAGATAGCAGAGGGATATTTGGCAAATGATAAAACAGCACAAGTTCTGGATGGTCTTTATGGCGTTGGGGTAACTGCAACTATAGGAAGGGCTATCAATGAATATTATGGTGTGTGATATCAAGTCTTAAAGTACACTCGAAAATTTCAGTTTATATGTCTGTTTGTATAATGGTATGCTATTATATCCAATGCATTTTTATAAGTAATTATGCATTGGATATATGTGATTTTAGACTTTGTCTACACTCTGAGGCGATATAGTATCGCCTTATTGTTTTTTATAGTTATTTAATCATCCATTCCGGTCTTTTTAATTTTATCTATTTTCTCAACCTGTAGATTTTGTCATGTATTTTTAAACATATTAGAAATAAAATATCTCTTCAAATTTTTTATCCAAAGCGATACAAAGTATCAATACCAACTTTATTTGTTAACACATTTTGCAAAGTTTCCTTTGCATATATATAGTCTCTATTTCTTTATGTTTTATTAAACATTCTACAAAATAAAGTATCTGTTACTTTTACGTCAATTCTTTTACTGATTTTTCTAATTTTTCCAAAGCCTCTTGTAATAATTCTCTGCAACAGGCTACATTCATTCTCTGAAAACCGGCTCCCTGAGGACCGAAAATTTCACCATTGGATAACCACAGACCAGCCTTCTTCTCAATAAAGTTTGTTAATTCCTTCTCCTTTATCCCCAAAGCTCTGAAATCAATCCATAATAAGTAGGTAGCTTCTGAATCCATTACTTTAAGCCGGGGAATGCGATTCTCAATAAATGATTTCACATATTCTATATTTTTTCTTACATAATCCATCATATGAAGGTACCATTCTTCTCCCTCCCTATAGGCTACCTTTGCTGCTACAATTCCTGCTCCATTAACCTCTGTTATTCCACAGGCCCTCATTTCCGCCTTAAATTTTTCCCGCAGCTTTTCATTTTCAATAAAAATATTGGATACCTGAAGTCCTGCAATATTAAAGGTCTTACTGGGAGCCATACAGATAACACATTGGTCTTTTATGGGAGAATCTATGGAAGCAAATACATAATGCTTTCCTTTAAAAACAAGATCAGCATGAATTTCATCACTAACAACAATGATTTCATATTTTAAACAAAGCCTAGCAATTTCTTCCAGCTCTCCCTTAGTCCATACCCTACCGGAAGGATTATGGGGACTGCACAGTAAAAAAAGTTTTACCTTTTCTTCCCGAATTTTCTTTTCCATATCTTCAAAATTGAGATAATAGCGCCCGTCTTCTTTTAACTTTAAGGAACAATCTACTAAATTTCTGCCATTATCTTTAATCACATTAGCAAAAGGATGATATACCGGACGACAGATCATTACACTGTCTCCTACCTGTGTATAGGCTTTAATTGCCGTGGCCAAAGCAAAGACTACTCCCGGAGTTTTAATCAGCCATTCCCTTTTTACTCTCCAGCTATGATACTTTAGACACCAGTCTGCTACTGCCTGAAAATAATCATCCTTACTGTCACTATAACCATAAATTCCATGATCTGCCTGCTGTTTTATAGCGTCACAAATATAAGAGGATACTTTAAAGTCCATATCTGCCACCCAAAGGGGCAGTAAATCCTCCTCCTTATTCATTTCTTTCGCAAAATCATATTTAATGCTGTCTGTTCCTTTTCTATTGATTCTTACATCAAAATCTAAATGTTTCTCCACGGTTATTTCCCCTCTAAGGCTTCATGATTGTTCAGCTTTACCATAAGCCTCTCCATATCTTTCCCCTTTAGTATTATTTCTTCTTTGTCTGTCACTATCATCATATCATAATTTCTTAACTCTATGGATTTTATTTCTTCTAACTTCAGTATATGAATAATCCTTTCAGTAAACAGCTGCCCCTTGATGATTTCTCCTGAAATAAATAGTCGTTTATTAGTCACTACTACAGCTGCATGCCATACCTTGGGAGAATTATTGATAGCATACTCCTCTAACACCATGGTAAATTCCCCGTATTCCTCCTCTTCCAGTTTTTCTGCTATTTCCCCAAAGGCCTGCTTTTGCTGTTTCAAAATCCGGCTATGGTTTTTCCTACAAAATTGAATCATCTCTTCTGCTGTTTTTAATTGCAAATATTTTTCCTCTTTCAGTAAGAATTCTGCCTCTTTCTTAGTAAATTCTTTATTTTTACTGTTCCTATAAAAACCTGCTGCCTGTCCCATAAGTCCCAAGAAAAAAAATACAGCTATCTGTACTTCATTTAACAATAACTCTTTTCTAAAGCCAAAGGTAAAAAACAATAGTTGCAGGAGGATAATTCCCCAAAAGATAGTTCCAATCCAAAAGTAAAATGCTACATATTTTGTTTTTCGCTTCTTTTCATAGTCAAAAAGCTTTATCATAACCTCCATTGCTTGGTGTGCCCGTAGACCTTCTTCTTTTTTTCCATTTTCTTCCCAAAGATAATTCATCTGTCTTTCACCATTAATAAGCTCTGAAATACTGATATGAAACAACTCACAAATCTCTTTCATTAACTGTAAATCCGGCAAGGTATAACCATTTTCCCAGCGGGAAACGCTTCTGTTGGATACCCCCAGACTTTCTGCCAACTGTTCCTGTGTCATCTTAGCTTCTTTTCGCAAGCTTAAAATAAATGCCCCAATTATTTTATTCATACTTTTCTTCTCCTCTTATTAGTTTTTTAATTTCTTCTCAGTTCTATCTTTACGAAACTTATTTTAATCTATAATCATCATAACAAATTAAGGATAATTTTTACCATGACATAAGCTGAGAATCAAAAACTTTCTAAAAATAATGGGTCAATAATTTATAGAATAAAGGGAACTCATATCCCCCAGCAAATCATCTTCTCCATAATAGACACCTACTGCCCATTCATTAAGCTCATTTTCAGCATCCCTATACAGTTTCAGCTGTTCCCGGAAGCAACTCATCAAGGTTCTGTTCATCCTGCTCACCTTCTACATGAAAATTCATTTCTGCAATGCTGTTTCAAGAACCTTTATCTGCACGTCTTTTTTCTTAAACACATTTTTCTGAAGAATTTTTTTGCAATTTCTCAGTAATGCAATCATCCAAATTCAGGTCATTCATTTGTGCAAATCTAAGCACAAAAAACAGTACATCTGCTATTTCTTCTTTAATGTGGGTCCAAGACGAACCTTCTTTACGCGAGCCTATTTTGGAACCTTTATTCTTCCTGCCCCCCCCCTCTTTATTCACTATTATTTTGTAAATGCTTCAAAAGATAGCGTTTTTCAGTAAGCGCTTCAAAAAAAGAGTAAACCGACTGTTGGTCTACTCTTTTATCAAATTCTTGTTTGTCAGCAGTATAGAGAAAGAGAACTGGCTTCCATCCATCACACCTTGTTATCCTGCATAAAAAAGTTCTTCAAAGCAGTCCCATTCGCTGATACCCTTGAGCCGGTACTCCCAGTCCACATACTCCACCTCGATCCGGCATTCCCTGCCGTCCTCCAGGCACGCATCCACATAACTCTCCCCATCTGTGCGCAGGATATAGAAACTGGTGCCTGCAGGTAGCTCTTCTCTGCTCTTCCCAGGCAGCATAAGGACTTCTATGGGAAGCTTGGACACCAGAGGATATTCATTGTTCTTAATACTGTAGTATTCTGTTTCCGGCTCAGGAATTCCACTTTCAGAATCCGCGGCATAGATCTTTCTGCCCGTCCAGGTGCCCAAAATATGAATCCGGGTACCCAATTCGAAAGACCGGGGTTCCAGAAGCACCTTATTATAATAGGTTCCATCTTCCCCAACCTTCTCCTCCCAGCAGCCTGTAAACCCCACACCGGGTATAGGTTCACAAGCAGAAATATCTTCTCCGTTCAGGTCATAGATATAAAGGGTGCTGAAGTCATTCTCTGCATTTCCCTCCACATAAATATAGTACCTCTCCTTCCCGGGCTCTCCTACACATACAAGGTAGGGAATAAACTCATATCCATAGTCTTCTTCTCCCTGATGCCAGTAGTCACTCCTACCGATGCTCAGCCGCTGGAATCCATACTCTTTCTCTTCCTCTGACTTATAAAAAGAGGTGGCCGCAATCCAATCCCGTTTTCCATCATTTGGGTTCAGATCCACATCAATGTGTTGTCCCAGGGGCAGAGCCATAGCATATCCGCCTACGGGCACCTCTGTGTATTCCTCTTTCACCAGTTCCGGTATTTCATCAAACCACAGGGTGGTTCTGATCATGCCCTCGGAATAAGAAGCAATTTCATAAGGATTAAAATAAAAGGTAATCCCCTGATAACTCATAGTCCAATTATAATCTTCCGGCTCATACTCCTCTTTCAGGTACCCCTGCAGGGATTCGTAGGTTTCATATTCATCCCCATAGGTCTCCATAATTTTCTCCGACAACATGGCCGGAAGTGATGATATGTCTGTGAGTACATCTGTGATGAGCAGTTCTTCTCCGGTAACAGAGTCATAATTCATGCCAATTGTACCGTACATGCCATGTACGCCTCCGGAATATTCATTGAAATCCTCCCGGACACTTACAATCAGGTTATCTCCTCTCTGTACAGAAAGCTTACTGTCGCCGGAAAAGGGATAAAAAGAGCCGGAACCAAATTCTATCTCATAATCACAGGCCTCCTGTGCCAATGGAAGCAAATAATCCATGCTGTCGTGGCTATGCCCTTCAAATTCTTTGTTTTTCTCCTGTAACGTCTTGGCAAGCTGCGGGTAATCTCTTGCACATTCTGCTGAGAGAACCAGTTCCTGCCAGCTTACCATGCAGAGTCTGGTGTAACTCTCATCCCATTCCCCGGATTCCGTTTCCGACCACTTCTCCAGATGTCGGTCTGTCAACAGAACCTCCAGGGGCTCCACATTACTTTTCCCATTCTGAAGCTCAGCCTGCCCCATCTGTCCATCGGCAGCTGCTTCCTCTTTCTTTTGATGCCCCTGCCCTTTGTCAGTCATCGCAGTTTCCTCTGTAGTGGATTCCTCCATTTTTTCTTTGCCGGATGCGCCCTCCGACCAGGGATTATCTTCCTTCTTTCCTCCACAGGCAGTCAGAGTGACTGTCAGCAAAAGAAGCAGTGGAATTACCATTAATCGCTTCATTTTCTCTCTTCCTCCTTCACTCTTTTCCATGATCTGAAATACATGCTAACGCCTCTATAAACAAGCTTTTCACTCTATGCTCCTGAAACTGTCCCAGTAAATGGAGCTTTTCTTTCGAAATCAATCCTCCGGCCATATGGGCGTGACCGCCGCCATCTCCCACTTCTTCCAAAGCCTTTCGTATCAAATGACCTGCATGTACCTCTACTGTTTCTGAACGGACAGAAATTTTGATACCGTCTTCCCGAACCGAACTCACTACCGCAACATCCACTTCATCCAATGAGAGAATGAAATCTGAAACTGCACCAATCAAGCCATCCGGACAGGAGAAGGGGATAAAACAGATGCCTTCTTTGCCGTAAACCTTGATGCTGTCGATTGCAGCGCCATATGCCTTCAAATCCGCAAATTCCATGCTGTTGTGCTCCATGCGGGACAGCTTTTCCTGATCACAGAAGGGATGCAGGAAGGCAAACATTTTAATATCCTGCCGGGTAACTCCCCGTGTAAACTGCAGTGTGTCCATTTTGATACCATAAAGTAAAGCTGTGGCTGTATTAATATCCGGTTCCAATCCAAGTTGTTCATAATATTCTGCAATAATAGTTGCACAGGCACCTGTGGTACGAATGTCCGAATATTGATAGTCTGTATCCGCAAAAACAGAATGGTGGTCTATGCACGCCACTTCATTCCCGATAAAATCTGTGATATTTCCCCCATTCTTCTGACTATCCACACAAACAATGTAATCTGTTTCCTTCATTTTCTCACACAACTGATCATAAGAATACATTTCGATCCCGAATGTCTCTATCATTTTCATGGCGCTCAATTTATCAATGCGCCCGGCATAGCACAGCCAAGAGGGTATTCCCATACTCTCCAGTATCTTCTGCAACCCATAGGCTGAAGCAATTGCATCGGGATCTGGAAAGTTGTGGGTTTGAATATAAACTGTTGCACCCTTACAAAGGTTTATAAGCTCCATTATTTTACACATTGAATGACCTCCTAAATATATATTCTCCCAGATAAGTATCAGCTTTCCATTTATATATCGGCTTCTTTAAGGAAAAAGCTTCTTTAAAAATATTGAAATATTTCCTTTTCAGCTACTCCTGAAACAATGTCTATTCTTTTCAATGGCTTTAAAGAAGCCTCTTCTGACTTTTGGAGATGAAATTCCTCTTTTCAGGTTTCTTCCTCCTGTCTCTGTTTTTCTTACACAAAGGAGCTGCTACAGGGAACAGCTGAACCAGCTGATAACGTAACAGCTCCAAACTTTTGTTTATTGCTTACTCTATCTTTCTTAAGAGAAATACGGATTTACTCAGCCTTTCCTTAAAAGCCGCTGCGCCTGAGAGCAACCATCTCATCCGGACGTGTGTCGTCATAGGTAATCCGGACCTTTTCCTTAAAGCACCTTCGCCCCAAAAAAGGTGACAGGAAGATGGAGCCAGCAGTGAAGTACCAATCTTCTCTCAACTACTGATTTTGTTTTTTATTACCTTGCCTTTCGGTGGAATTCTCCGCTACCTGGTCAACTACTTTATCTTCAAAAACTCATCCCCATACATTACCGGCGGGCTTTCCTCCTTAGGGAAGGCGACCATCTTTTTAAGGATAATGATAAGCATCTTCCAAATCCTCTGGCACACACTCACCATAAACAGTCTCCATTCTGATGTCTTTGCCTTATCCATTTACTGCTCCTCCACAGAACTCACAGCACCCGGAAGAATCCGGTATAGTAGTAGCTCCGCAGTAAGGACAGGTTACCGCAGCCCTGGGTGATGCGGCAGCAACTGCCTGCTCACGAGCCTCTTGGCGAATCTGGAGCAGTGCTTCCCGGATTTCCTCACCCATCTTTCTGTAACGGCGATAATCCACATCATTTTCCGGATTATAACCATTGCTTGCAAAGCTGCCCAGCACCTGACTAAGCATCGCTGCACCACTATTGCGTCCCACATTGTTGAAGCCATTCATACCGGAGCCGCCTACCCGACCGGCACCCATACAGCGGTCTTCTATCTCTACTCGACTGTTGTTAAGCTTAAAGGTAATATCATCAAAATAAGGATTACGAACCTGAATAACAATCTTAAAATCATAATAATATTTGAAACGGGGCGGATTGTAACTCTCACGCTGGCCATCCTTACCCTCACGCATAATTTCCTGCTCATTCTCATCAATATCCAGATTACAGCCGGTCACATCCGAAAAAGCCAACACATCAGGATTGGCTTCCTGAAGATTCCTTGCACTGGTGACCATAAACTCAGCACAGCCCCTACGCCTACGTTTTTTGAACCTTACTCTCCAGGTGAATGGTATCGTTATTTAGAAAACCATACACTAGTCAGTCTCATACTCCGAAAAAGGAATCAGCTCTATCTCCTGCACCCTGTCTCTCAACTCTTCCTGCAACGCCCAAAACTCCTCCTCCGAGGACAGCATTGTTGATACCTCCGGCTCCATCTCCCCGGAGGTGTTCCGGTAAAATCCAATCTCCTCAAAGGTCTCATCCGTTTCATGGGAGAAATAATAGTCCTGACAAAGGAGTTCTCCGCCATCCGGAGAAATAGTATAATGGGCAAAAATACTGTAGATGGCGCCGCCGGATCCCTCGTAGAAAAATTCATTTCCCCCCATCCAACTGTATCTGCTTCGATAATAGCTTTCCAAAATACAACGGGGCTCCCCGTTCGCACAGGAATACATGGTATAAATCGTGCTGCCATAGACGGTATCCCCAATGATAAGCTCCGGGATCCCGTCTCCGCTGAAATCTTCTATGGCATATCCCACAATGGCAAAGTTGTCATCCTCCTCATTGCTGCGAATGGCTTCCCCCACTCCGCCTTCTCCTTCCACAGTGACACTTCCATCACTACCGCTTGCAATCAGCGCATGAAACTCATCCAACACTTTGCTGTATATTTGCGCATAGTCTGTTTTAAGGGATTTTTCCGGAGTCTCTGCACCTGCATCTTCTGTATTCCCAGGAGTCTTTTTGTCTTCCTCCAGATCGGCTTTTTCTATATCCGCTTTTCCTCCCTGATTTGGTGATATCTCAATATTTGTATCAAAATTTTGTTCTCCGGCATCCTCCTCTTTTTCCGCCACTATTTTGTCTGAGACCCATTCTTCTTCTGCACCGGCTTCTTCCTTCTTTCCACAGCCGGAAACCAGGATTGTACCAAACAGCACCAGTGCCAATCCTATAATGAACTTTCTTTTGTTCTTCATCTGCTTCAATCTCCTTTTCATATCTCTCTCAACTCCGATAAAATGGAAGTCTTATTTCGGCGCAGACTTTTTCCGCATTGGAGACAATACTGCGATGTGCTGACCACAACCGTGTCACACCCCAGGACACAAGCATACCCAGATAGATCATCAGCACCACGATATGTGAGATCTCATACATTGCCGACGAGATGCCCATCATAATGACACGGACAAAGTTTGCGAACAATAGCAGGAAGATGGACAACAGTACATTGATGGTATAGGACTGTGTTCTGCTCTCCTCACTCATCAGGTTCCGCTTCTGCATGGATCGGTAGATGGCAAGGAGTAAACATTCATCCAATATATAGGACACCGAGAGAAACTCAAAACCACGGGGATGGAACTGTTCTATCAGCCATACCCCAATACTGCTAAACACGATACATAAAAGCAGCACCGTATGCAGACGGGATTTAATCTTCTTCTTTGCGGCAGCATAAAGAGTAATGCCTGCCATCAAAGACATATGTCCCAGCAGATAGACGTAGTACAGTGCGTGCAGCGGACCGT
>JAFXGR010000108.1 GCA_017520155.1 Lachnospiraceae bacterium | reverse complement strand
TTTAACCATCACCACCAAGGGGAAATTTTTTACCTACAGTAATTTTGTCAGTATTATGTACTCTATTTCCTTAACGGGAATTATGATCTGTGGTGCAACCTTTCCTGTTCTTTTGGGAGGAATAGACAGAACGGTTTCCGGAAATGCTGCAGTCTGCGGTGCCATGGCAGCTACTGTTGCCTTAGCTTTTCAGGAAACTACCACAGGAGCTCTATTGGCTCTTCTTTGCGGAAGTGTTTGTGGAGTTCTAAGCGGTCTTTTTCATGGAATTGTACTGTCCAGATTTGATATTCCTGCTTTTTTATTAACCCTGGCTACCAACGAGGTACTTTATGGAATTGTACAGTTTATTACGGGAAATCAGCTGATTAATGTTTTAAACTGCAGCTTAATGAATATTATCGGGCAGTCCAGATTTTTAGGAATTCCCATTCCTGTTTATATTTTATTGGTTTGTTTTATTATTTGTTATCTTATTTTAAATTATACGGTATACGGCAGACAGCTTTATGTGGTAGGAGGAAACAGACAGGCAGCCCGTCTATCCGGAATTCCTACAAAAAAAATTATTATTATTGCCTATACAATTTCTGGTTTTATGGGAGCTCTTTCCGGTTTTGTACTATCCTCTATGAACCGTCAGGCTTCGTCTTCCCAGGCACAGGGATATGAGAATGACGTTTTGGCAGCCATTGTTATTGGAGGAGTTTCCCTTAGGGGAGGAGAAGGAACCTTGCAGGGAGCTATGCTGGGAGCAGTTTTGATTGGGGTAATGACCAATGGACTTCGTCTTTTAGGAGTAGATTCTATTTATCATAACCTGATAAAGGGGATTATTATTATTGCTGCCATTGCTTGGGATATGCTTTCAGCAGAGAAAAAGTCAGGAGTAGGAAGAAATCCTTTGCTTAAGATGGGGAAAAAAAGCTAAACTTTTTCTTAAGGTAATCTTAAGGTTAGCTGAACTGAAGCTGAAGTATTGTCTTGTATGATACTCTTGTACCGAGGAAAATGCTCCTGATATTTCCAATATATTGAATAGGAAAAAACTAAAGAATTCTAAGGTTTTATAAGGGATTCTAAATTTATTGTCAGGTATGACAATAAAAGAATAAAACTTTTTTTACATGATCATTTTTCTCTAAAAATAATATCATATTCTAAAAAATATTTTTATATCACACAGTTATAGAATAGAGTAAGATAGTTCCATGAAAGGGAGTTTCTGATTGGATGAAAGGGGAACAGTCAGAGAAAAAATCTATCCTAAGGAGGGACTATGAGAAGGAAATTCAAACCAATAATTTCCCGTACATTAAGTATGGTACTGGCAGCATCTATGCTTCTGCAAACAGGGGTAGCTTTACCGGTACGGGCACAGGAAGGAGAACAGCCGGTATACAGTGCAGCCGGAACCATGGAAATTGTTTCCAGAAGAGTAACAAAGGCAGATCTTTATGATGCAGTACCACAGGAGCAAAAGACAGTAAATGAGGGAAACAGCGTTGCCGTACAAAATGAGGTGTTAAGTGTTGACCTGAATGATGCAGCAGTAATTGATTATGTTCGTTTTGCAGGAGACCAGAATGTTCCGGCAGAAAGAAGAGTGGGAACAGGATCAGAAGATATTACCATTGAATATACAGCAACAGAATTGGCAGCAGTGGAGGATTGGACTAATCTGCAGATTACTTCGCGGGAGGCAGTTAATACCACCACAGCAACCAATTTTAGAGGAGAAGGAGCACAGGTAGTTTTTAAAGTTCCTACTCATGAAGGAGAAGAAAGAGTTTTAACTATTTATGCAGGAGGACATCCGGATAACGGAACCTATAGTGCACAAGCTTACATAGGAGAAGAAACCTTAAAGACGGTCTGGGGAAATCAGGAGGCAGAAAGCTATTCCTTTACTCCCGCCAGTTCTCAGGTAACAGAATATAAAATTGCTTATCAGGGAACAGGAGAAGAACTGAAGGTCGTATTAGATATGCGGGATACCTCGGGAACTCATTGGGCAGGAATCAGTGTGGCTGCAGCAGTATTAAGGGCAGTAGAAACACAGGAACCTGAAATTCCGCAAGAGCCTGCAGTACAGGAAAATACAGTAATGAAGATTACAAAGAAAGTAGCCAGCAAGTCTTCCTTATATGCAGATATTTCTACAGAGCAAAAGACAGTAACCCAAGATAATCCTGTGGCAGTACAGGATGAAGTTATGGTTGTTGATTTGACGGCGCAGGAGGTAGTAGATTATCTTCGCTTTAACGGAGAGGAAAGTCCTTTAGGAAAAGAGCAGACAGGAGCAGAACGAATGGAATTTAGAGCTGCTCATGTAGGCCTGGAGGCAGTTTCCGATTGGACCAATTTGAAGATTCATTACGGAAATGAGAAGGATACTACTACAGCAACAGTATATCGGGGAGAAGGTGCGCAGGTTGAGCTCTTAGTACCTACAGTAGCCGGGCAGAAACGTACTTTGGAAGTGTATGCAGGAGGTCATCCTGCCGGTGGAACATATTGTGTACGGGCAAAATTAGGAGAAACTCCCATTACCGTAAAAGCAGGAGATGTACAGCTTCAGGAATACACATATACTCCCGGCAGCTCTCAGATTGTTGTTTATGAATTAGAGTATGTGGGAACAGGAGAAACTTTAGCCTTTACCATTAGTCTTGAAAACACAGGAGAAGTATCCTGGGCAGGAATAGGACTTGCCGCAGCAGTTCTTCGTAAGGAGGGAACAGAGATGCCTTCCCAGCCGCAGGATCCACAGGCAGCACCAAGGCCTTATGTAAAAGATACCACTACTTTATCCAGTCAGAATTTGGAAGATTGGAAATTATGGTACAATGATGAATTTGACAGTCCCGATGGTTCTTTAGATGACTGGTGGGAACCTTCCTACTTAAAGTGGTGGAACTACAGTTCAGAAAGCAATGAAAAATATAATGTGATAGAAGAAGATACGACAGCTATTGATGATAACAGAGGTGTGGATGGGAAAGTATTAAAGCAATTTGTCACCCCCACCATGAGAGCGGACAGCATAGTAACAAGAAGCGATAATTTCAGAAATCCGGGAATTACTTTAGGAGTTCGTGATCTGAACCATAATTACGGCCGTCAGAATTTAATGAATTATCAGCATATGCCCACAGATGACAGAGGGGCAACAGCTTACGGATACTTTGAGATTCGTGCAAAAATTACGGGAGGAAGTACGGCAAACACGGTATCCGGTTCTACAGCATGGTGGTTTACCGGCTTCCAGGATGCTTCCTGGCAGACACAGGAAGTAGATATGGTAGAGTATGGATACGGAGTAGGGGTAAATTCCTTAAATGGTCATTTTGCCTCCCCTAATCATCCCTGGAGAGATCCTTTTGCAGGAAGCCAGCCAAGAAGCTGGGATTCAGCAAAATTCGGAGTGGCAAAACCGGCAGATGATTACCATGTATATGGTATTGAATGGACACCAACGGGAATGAAGGGTTATTTTGACGGAGAACAAGTTTGGTCTAAGAGTATCAGTGTTAATTATCGTATGCTAACCTGGCTTAGTTTAAATGCCCATGCTAAGGATACCTATATTACAGACAGTAAAGAGCATAAGATTGATTATATTCGTATTTGGAAAACAGAGGCATTGGAACAGCTGGAAAAAGAAATGGTAACAAGAAATGTTGTACAGAAGCTTCAGCCGGTGAACGGAAATGTTGCTACTTTGGCCTATGCCGGTGCCAATGGAATCAGCTCCTCTCACTATCAGACCTGGGATCCTAATTTTTTCAATGATGGTGATGAAAATACTTCCTTTAAGGTAATGACACCCAAAGAGAGAAAAACTACGGCAAGAACTGCCTATAACAGTGAGCAATATTATTTATATCTTGACTGGGTAAAATATAATGCTCAGGAAATACAGGAGGCCCAAAACTTAACTGAGGCTGAAATCATTACAGGAAGTGACGGAAGGCAGTATACTTTAGCAAGCCCTTACGATATAAGAAGAGCAAAAACAGTGGAAGCAGTAGAGCTGGTAATAAATAAAAAGGCAGGTTATAAATCCATTGATAAAGCAAACAGTAATAATGCGAAGGCAGACTTTGCCTATAAGCTTACCTCGTTAGATGCCCATTTATTCCCTTATACCTTTGACGTAGAATATTCTGAAAATGGAGTAGATCAATGGCTTCCCATTGCAACAGATATTACGGCTAATTGGCAGTTTGGAGATTCACAGGTGGCTTCCTATATCGTTAATGTACCACGTACAGAAAATGTAAATCATTTGAGACTTCATGTAAAAAGTGTTTGGGATAGCAATGCCAATAAAGAAGTGGGAGTGGAAAACGGCTTCTATCTTGCAGAAATTAAGGTGTACGAAGAGGCAAAAGAAAATGCAGCATCAGCTCAAAGAGGAAATTACCAATATAATCATGCATTAGATGCTGTCGTTAATGTAACCGATAAGGATAACCATAAGGGTAGTGAAGATATGAATTTCCCGGTTGCAGATGTGGCAGACGGAGTGTATGTAAATGAGTTTAGAAGCTCAGGAGACAGCAGAACAGACAGTAGTACAAATCGTGTAGATGTAAATGTACCGGTTACTGTTTTAGAAGAAGGTCAGCCTCAATATCTGAACTTTACTTGGGATAGTGCAAGAACCATTGACAATTTTGCCATGACCATTGGATATATTAGTTCAGCACCTACAGAATTTGCCCTGGAATATTTTGAAGGGGGAGAATGGAAGGAAATCAACTATTATCATAAAGCAGATTGGAATAAAGATTTTGAAACCTTTGTTGATGATTCCTTTACTCCCGTAGTTACAAAGCAGATGAGAGTAAAGGTAATTGCAGCTAATAAGGGATTAAAGGTAGACCGTGCAGATGGTGTACAGACAGGATACGGAATCAGGGTATGTATTGCACCGGGATATTATTCCATTGCAGAAATTGAATTGAATGAAACAAAATAAAACTGTTTTTAGACAATAATTATTCCTAAAAATGATAAAAGCCCATGGAAAGAGTGAAATCCTGTCCGTGGGCTTTTTTCTTTAGTATTTATTCATTTTTTTTTGGCAATCTTTTAGTATAATGGAAAATAACGAAAGAGAAGGGTAAAAAAAGAATGGAGGATAAACGTGGAAAAGTATAAAATTTTATTGGTGGATGATGAACGTTCGGAACGAGAGGGAATCTCCTTTCTCATTGATAAATTTTCCTATCCATTGGAAATTAAACAGGCAGCTAACGGGCAAAAGGCATTGGAATTAATGAAAAAAGAGTCTTTTGATATTCTTTTTACAGATGTAAAAATGCCCATTATGGATGGACTTGAATTATCAAAGGAAGTAGCAGCTTCCTATCCTGAGACCATGATTATTATCTATAGTGCTTATTCAGAATTTGATTTTGCCAAAAAAGCAATGGAAGCAGGAGTGGTAAATTATCTTTTAAAGCCGGTGGAAGTAGATGAATTTAAGAAATGTATGGATTCTGTTTTGGAGAAGATAGAAAAAAACAGAGAAAACAGCCGCCATGATCAGGAACAGCAGGAAATGGTAAGAGAGGCTCTCTTATATCGTCTTTTCCGTGCGGGAAAGGTTCCGGAAGCAGATAAGGAAAAGCTTAAGAATCTTTTATTTGAGGGAGAAGAAAAGGGATGTATTCTTACCTGCTTTGAATTTGTGGATAATTATTTTGAACATAGCGGGGAAGAATTTTTAAAAATGGCAAAGGCTTATTTTAAGTCTGTTACTTTTTCGGAAATCCTGCCCAATGAAGCTTTTCTCGTTATTCGTAACAATGAATATGCAGATACTTCCTTATTACAGGAAAAATTAGAAAAATTGATCAAGTCCTTAACCAACAGAGAAGAATGTCTTGTGGTAGCGGGACGAATTGCCTATTCTATGGAAGAATTGATGGATCAGCTGGAAAAAATCAACGAAATAAGAAAAGATATTTTCCTTTACGGAGACAGGATTCTTTTTGCCGCAGAGGGAAAAGACTGTCAGACTGTCTATGCCAGAAATATAGAAGATGTTAAAAGTGATATTTTTGCAGCTATTGAACAACAAGAGGTGGACAAGATAAGAGAAGGCTGTGTTCAGCTTAGACAATCTTTAATGAGTACCAACGAATTAAGCCGTATTTATATTCAGCATCTGCTTTATTCCATTGTAAAGGAATTGTATGATAAGATGCCCCAGGTGGAATACGAAGATGCCCTGGCCATGGCAGGAGAGTTTTTCTCAGAGAAAAAGCCGGAAAAGGTATTGGGGGATTTCTTGGCTGCGGTAGATCGGATACTTACGACAGCGGAGGCAAAAGATACCTCATTGGACTCGGAAATCATCGGCAGGATTAAACGGTTCATTCAAAAGGAGTATAAAAGTGATCTCAGCCTTGCCGATGTAGCAAAAGAAGTAAACCTTGCACCTGCTTACGTAAGCCACATCTTTAAAAAGGAAACAGGGCAGGGGATTGTGGAATATATTACGGAATTAAAAATGAAAAAAGCAAAGCAGCTTTTGGAAGATAAAAGCTTAAAGGTAATCCAGATTGCAAAAAGCTGTGGCTATGAAAATCAATCCTACTTCAATAAGTTATTTAAATCTTATTATGGTATGACACCCAAACAATATCGGGAGGGATTATAGAAGATGGTTCGCTTTATCAGATGGTACTACGGATCGGCAAATCTAAGAAAAAAGCTGAT
>JAFXGR010000107.1 GCA_017520155.1 Lachnospiraceae bacterium | reverse complement strand
GGTTGTAGTAGTAGAAGGCTTGGATATAAAAAATTCAAATAACTTTTATCCGTTAAATAATAAAAATAATGGTAATGTTAACTTTTATTTTGGTATGCGATATGATGTATCTTTTACAATTGGAGATTATGTTGGACCTATGACATATACCTTTTCCGGAGATGATGATTTGTGGGTATGTTTAGATGGAAAGGTTGTTCTGGATTTAGGAGGTATTCACGGAGCAATAGAAAAGACAGTAGATTTATGGGAAGTTTTATTGGCTAAAAAAAATCCAACATATGATGATAAAAAAGACTTTCTAGAAAGCAATAATGAAAATATAAAAGAGAAAAAACGTACGCATACGATTACGGTTCTTTATATGGAAAGAGGTGCATACAAATCAAATTGCTACATGTCCTTTATCTTACCTGAACCGGAGTCAAGTCCAATAAAAACAACACCGGCACCTACGAAGGATGTAGCAATAACAAAGAAAAATAATTTAACGAATGAGTATATAGAAGGAATAGAATTTACTTTATATAGAAGTTCTACTTGCCAAGAAGAAGATAAAATAACCAATAAAAAGAGTAACAAAGAGGGAAATGTTATATTTAATGGTCTTAGAGAAGGAGAGTACTATATTAAAGAAACGGATTTCGTAGATAAATATGGTAATAGTTACAAAGAAAATAATACTGTTTATAAATTAAAGATAACAAAGGATGATCATGGTAACTTACAGCAATCATTATTTAATCTAATTGAAGGTAAAGAAGAAAGCGTTGATAATAATATTATCTATAACACACCGGAAAATGGAACACTGATAATTCAAAAGACAGTAGATTCAGTAGATAATATAGATAAATATGCAAGTTTTACATTTAAAATTGAATCTTCAAAGGAAAAAAATAATTCGAGGAAAAACGTTGTTTTGTATAAAACAATAGTTTTTAATAGCCAAGGGACCAAGACTGTTATAGTTAAAAATCTTCCGTTTGGAGAGTATACAGTTACAGAATTATCTACGATTAATTATAAATGTACAAAACCCGTTGTAACTAAGGCGCTTAAAGGAAATAAAGAGGTTGTATTTGAGTTTAATAATGAATTCAATTCAAGTGGAGGATTCTTTGACACCAATGTAGTAGTTAATAAAATTAGTATTCAAGATACAGTTGAAGGTACAGATGGACAAGTTAAGAAAAAATATAATCTTGAAAAGATATTAGGAGATAATTCATTGGTTACAAACAATGAATAAAGAAAGGAGAGTGTATAAGTGAAGAAGTTTGCAATTAAAAAATATAGTATAGCTTTGATAGCTGTTATTCTCCTTCTAGGAGGTTCTCTTTCATTAACTACTGCATATTTCACAGACAATGATACTGATGAGATGACTGTCTCAATGGGAAAAATTGAAACAGAAATTGTAGAAGAATTTGTAGAAGATAATGGTAAAATAATTAAAAAGCCTGTAGTTATAAATAAAGGAACAACTCCCTGTTATGTACGAGTAAGAATAGTAGCTTCTCCGGAAAATGCGATTAAGCTTAAACGTGAAACTGAAAATGCTATTTTAAATGTTAAAGGGTTTGAGCTTCAAAATAAAAATAACGCAGAATGGAAGTTGGGAAATGATGGCTATTATTACTACTCTGAAGCGTTAGAACCAAATCATGTTACTAAAGCTGTAATAACAGAAGTTGAAGTTTTGGATAACAGTGTAAAAGAACTGGAAGTTACGGTCTACCAGGAGGCAATTCAAACCATAGGATATAAGGAAGATGGTACATTAAAGAGTATGGAAGAGATGTGGAAATAGTATGATGCATCTGATAGCATACCGGATTTTTCATAACAAAATAACCGGTAATCGGAAAGGGTAGAAACCATAATGATTAAAAAAATATGTAATATAATATCATCGTTTTTACTGATTCTGTTATTTATAATAGCCATACTTCTTATAGGTCCAAATATCTTGGGAATGAAAGGGATGGCAGTTTTAAGTGGCAGTATGGAACCTAGTATTCCTGTGGGATCTATTGTCTATGTGAAGGAGACAGAACTTGAGGAGTTAAAACTTGAAGACGTAATTACATATTCGTTACCGGGTGGAACTTATGTTACACACCGTATTACAGATATAAATACAGAGGAAAATACTTTAATCACCAAGGGAGATGCCAATGAGGTAAATGATGCAAGCCCTGTTTCTTTTGCTCAAGTAGTTGGCAAAATGGTCTTTCATGTTCCTTTGTTGGGATTCATCAGTATTTGTATTAAGACACCTTTAGGAATAGCAGTAGGATGCGGAGTCCTGATAATAGTAATTTTGTTAACTTATCTTCCGGATGCTTTACAGGAAGAGGAAAATAAAGAGAAGAAAAAAGGAGAAAGAAAAAGATGAAAATTAAAAAATTATTACCGGTAGCATTATCTGTAGTATTGTTAGGAACAGTAGGAGTTGGAGCGACGTTGGCTTACTTTACCGACACGGCTGAGAAAACTAATGTTGTTACAATGGGACATGTGGATATTGATTTAAAAGATACAGAGATTACGATAAAAAACATGGTTCCGGGACAGCCACTTAAAGATATTAATAATGCAGTAACATTAGGAGAGAATTCCAGAGATGCTTATGTTCGTGTTCGTATTGATGTAGATGGAGATACAAAGAATCCAGAGAATACCATTTTTGCCGTATTTAAGGCAGAGCTAGAAAACAATGGATGGAAATATGTAGAAGAGAAAAATGAAAATGGTAATGTTGAGCACTATTTCTACTATAGTGAAAAATTAACTAAAGGTAGTATAACGCCACTGTTTGACTATGATGATAAAGAAAAAGAAGATGATTATAAAATGGCAATCCCTGTAAAATGGGACAACACTATGGCAGATAAAGAGATTAAAGTTAGTGTACATGCAGAGGCTATTCAGGCAGATTATTTTGAACCTAAAAAGGATGGAAATATTATTATTTCTTGGGATATTGATTCTGAGGATATTAAAATTAAAAAATACGAAGGAAGTAATGCTACAACCGAAACTCCTGTAGGAGAATAATATTATATTTAGCATAAGGCAGGATAATGATGAACCAAAATCTACCCGAAAATAAAAAGAGACAAAGTTTTCTAGTAGAAGTAATCAGTCAAGAGAATCACACTTGGCAAGGCACGATACACTGGGTAGAGGGGCGAAAAAAAGAGTATTTCAGAAGTGCATTGGAGATGATTCGATTAATTGATTCAGCTTTGATGGATACGAGTGAGAAAAGTAGTGAAAAAAATTATTGTTAGAATTTTAAATTTAACAGGAATTTTGTTAATGATTTCCGTAATACTGCTAATGATTCCTCTTACCTTACCCAAGGTATTTGGAATCAAAATATACGGAGTGTTAACAGGAAGTATGACACCGGCTTATTCCATAGGCGGTGTCGTATACGTTAAGGAGGAAAATCCTGAGAATATTCAGGTGGGAGATGTGATTACCTACGGTATGGGAAGCGGTTCAGACTATGTCATGACTCACCGTGTGGTGGAAGTACAAAAGGAACACTTTATTACCAAGGGAGATGCCAATGATGCCGTGGATCCTGAGCCGGTAAGAAAAGACAGATTAATCGGAAAGGTAATATATTTTCTTCCGGGAATGGCCAAGATTGCAGAAGGAGTAAATTCTCCCAATGGAAAATATATTCTGATTATGATGTTTGCCGCTTCCTTTATTTGCTGGATGGTGGGAGAAATGATTCTTCCCACAGGCACTGTACAGAAAGAGGAAAAAAGGACAAAGAAATACCTTAAAGATAAGAAGCAGTTTGCTTTGCAGCTGATTGGTATTGTTATGATTGTGGGGGCAGTAGTTTATCTGGGAAGCACTGTTCTTGGATATCAAAAATCCCGAAAGGAATATGATGCCTTGGAAGAAATCGTATTTTATCAAGAAGCAGAAGAAGAGACTTCTTTCCAAGATGAGGAAAATAGTTTTTCAGAAGAGGATAAAAGGATTCTGGAAGGTATTGGTAGGCTTCATGAGGAAAATCCTCAGGTTATTGGCTGGATTTTATTTGATGGACTGGAAATCAGCTATCCCATTATGCAGGGAGAGGATAATGAGTATTACTTGAATCATTCTTTTTCCAAGGAGGAGAATAAGGCAGGAAGTATTTTTATGGAAGCCTCTAACTCTAAAGAGTTTGAAGATTCTCATACCATTATTTATGGTCATAATATGAAGGATCAATCCATGTTTGGTTCTTTAAAAAAGCTTAAGAATAAGAATATTTATGAGGAAAATAAAGGGTTTATGATTTATACGTTAGATCAGGTATACCGCTATAATATTTTTTCCTATTATGATGTTTCCATGTATTCCGATGTATATAATAATCAATTTGGTCCTGATGATTATTTTCAGCTGTTTCTTGACCAAATGGTAAAAAATTCTTATTATGATACAGGAATCCATCCCGTTAGGGAGGATAAGATTATTACACTATCTACCTGTTCTACAGAAGGGAATCGTTTTGTGGTTCATGGAGTACGGGCCGAATAAGGAATGAGGAAATCATCATGATCAATAAGGTATTACTGCTGGAAGATAATATCTTTAAAGCCGCAGATATTACAAGAGCATTAGAACAATATGGAATTAAAGAACTTCATAAGGTAAGAAATCAAGAGGCGGGAAAGGAAAGGCTGTTGGAAGCAATCAAAGAGCAAAAGCCTTATGATTTGATTATTACCGATATGAATTATCCTTTGGAAGCAGGAGAAGAAACAGACCCGGAGGCAGGCTTTAAGCTCTTGTTATGGTTAAAGAAAAGGGGAATTTTGACTCCCGTGATTATCTGTTCCAGCTACCAGTACCGGGAGCCTTCTGTATTAGGCTGTATCCGGTATCACAGAAACGGAGATTTGTATACAGAGTTTAAAAAAGTATTGGATAGCTGCAACGGAATGTGCGAAAGAGAGTAAGAAAAAAAGAGACAGAATAGGATACCGTGGAGGTTCTTATTCTGTCTTTATTGTTATGGTTACAGAGTAATTGCTTCCAATAATTTCTTCTCCACCACACCATTACCGGCTAAGATATCACAGGGCTTAGATACATCAATGGGATGTCCCTGATAATCGGTGATAGTACCTCCGGCCTCCTGAATGAGGATAATGGCAGCGGCATAATCCCAAGGCTTTAGGCCTTTTTCCAGATAGAGGTCAATTCTTCCGCAGGCCACATAGGAAAGTTCTAAAGCAGCAGAGCCGAAGCGACGAATATCCTCACAAAGAAGGTAGACCTTCTTTAAATTATCACAAATTCCCTCTGCCTCCTCCTTATAGTAAGGACTGGTACCAAAGGAGGCTAAGCTGTACTTTAATTCCTTTACGGAACTTACGTGAATGGGGGAGCCGTTAAGATAAGCACCCATCCCCTTTTTGGCATAGAAACATTCCCCGGTATAGTAGTGATAAATTATGCCAAAGACTACCTCCTTATTAATGGCTAGAGCCAAGGAAAGGCAGCTGTGTCGCAGATCATGGATAAAGTTAGCTGTTCCGTCAATGGGATCCAGAATCCAGACAGCACCGGAAAAATCCACATTCTGATCTTCGCCTTCTTCTCCCAGAAATTGTATCCAGGGATAAAGTCTTGATAATTCTTCTTTTATCCCCTTTTCAATGGCTTTGTCAGCCTCTGTTACAAAATTGGAAACTCCCTTTTCTTCAATGTGTAAAGAAGCTTCTCGTGTAAGATATTTTTGGGAAACTTGTTTAATTATTTCTTCCATCTTTTGGGCAGATAATTCCTGATAATGAAAATCCATCATAAACTCCAATCTTTTCTCTTAGGATTTAGGAAAGAAATTTAGAAAATAAAGCTTTTCTATTCTCTCATATTTGTTATAATAGGAAACGTGGTTCATTTTGACAATGAAAGGTTTAATGGTATTACTGTCAGTGGATAGAGACAGTTAAATTACTTTTTTCTTTACCAGTATAATAACAAAAGAGGAGTAGAATTGTGAAGGATAAATTTATTGATTTTTTGAAAAAAGAAGCAGTATTGATGGTGTCTGCTCTTTGTGCTTTCATTACCATGCTTATTTTACCGCCGGATAAGGAATATGCCGGTTATATTGACTGGCATGTTCTTTGTCTTTTACTATGTCTTATGGCAGTGGTGGAGGGAGTCAATGGAGTGGGGGCCTTTCGTACCATGACCTATCATATGTTAAAGAAGGTGACTAATGGGAGGATTTTGGCCATTACCATGGTAATGCTTCCCTTCTTTTCAGCCATGCTGGTAACCAATGATGTGGCACTTTTAGTTTTTGTTCCCTTTACTATGGCGTTATTGGATAAGATTGGCTGTCACTTTGCCATAATCCCTGTTCTGGTGCTGCAAACCATAGGGGCAAATCTTGGGAGTATGGCAACTCCGGTAGGCAATCCCCAGAATCTGTTTTTATATTCTGCCTATGAATTATCCATGGGAGAATTTTTACAGGGAACCTTAGTACTTACGGCAGTAAGTTTTCTTGCTTTGCTTGTTTCCTCTTATTTTCTTCTGCCCTCCAAGCTTCCCATGATTGAGCTGAAAAAGGAGGAAATGGAAGAGGGAAGGAAACTTTGGGTTTACGGTGTTTTATTTGTGGTTTGCCTGCTTTGTGTATTTCGTATATTACCGGCAGTGGTAATGACCATTTTAGTGATGGGAATAATTATTCTTATTGACAGAAAGCTTCTTAAGCATTTGGATATTTCTTTGCTGGCTACCTTTGTGTGTTTTTTTGTGGCATCGGGAAATCTGGCAAGGGTGGAGGCAGTAAGATTATTTTTACAATCTTTGCTGGAAAAAAATACCCTGCTTACTTCGGTAATTACCAGTCAGGTGATCAGCAATGTACCTGCTGCCGTTTTACTGTCAGGATTTACCCAGGATTGGATGAATTTGTTAAGAGGAGTAAATATAGGAGGACTGGGAACACCGATTGCTTCCCTGGCCAGTCTGATCACATTAAAGCTTTATCTTCGTCGGCCGGGTGCCCGGGGAGGAAAATTTTTATTTGTATTTTTATTGGCTAATGTTCTGGGCCTGGGGATTTTACTCTTGGTTAATCGCATTTTATAGAAAAAACATTGAAATAGAAAGAAAATAGTAAAGATAAGATAATCTTTTTGGGATAAGAGAAAAAAGAAAGGAGAAAAAGATGAAAACAGAAGAAAAAATAAATCCTTTGGGACATGAGCCCATAGGAAGGTTGATGATGAAGTTTGCTGTTCCCAGTATTGTGGGGATGTTAGTGGGAGCGTTGTATAATATAGTGGATCAGTTATTTATTGGACATGCCATAGGAACTTTGGGCAATGCGGCAACCAATATTGCTTTTCCTTTTACCACTTCCTGTTTGGCACTGGCTTTGTTATTTGGGATTGGAGGAGCTTCAGCCTTTAATCTGAATTTAGGTAAGGGAGAGAAGGAAAGTGCTCCTTATTATGTGGGAAATGCCGTAACCATGCTGATTTTATGTGGAATTGCATTGATGACCGTTACTCTGTTGTTTTTGGAGCCGCTGTTAACTTTATTTGGCTCTCCGGCAGAGGTAATGCCCTATGCGGTAGAATACGTAAAGGTAACAGCCCTAGGCTTTCCCTTCTTTTTACTGGGAACAGGGGGAGGTCACTTAATGCGTGCCGATGGAAGTCCCGGAATGACCATGCTGTCTAATATTATCGGGGCGTTGATCAATGTGGTATTGGATGCTTTGTTTGTTTTATATTTTCAATGGGGAATGGCAGGAGCAGCTTGGGCTACCATTATGGGACAGTTTTCCTCCGGAGTGATTGTTCTTTTGTATTTAAGAAAGTTTAAAACAGCAGAATTAAAAAAGAAGTATTTTATTCCTTCGGTGAAGTATATTGGAGCAATTGCAGCCATTGGAATGGCCTCCTTCTTTAATCAGCTGGCCATGATGTTAGTACAAATTGTGTTAAATAATTCGTTAAAGCATTATGGGGCATTATCAGTTTACGGAGAAGCGATTCCCATTGCCTGTGCAGGAATCGTAATGAAGGTAAATCAGATTTTCTTTTCCATTATTATTGGAATTGCCCAGGGCACACAGCCCATTGAAAGCTTTAATTACGGAGCGAAAAATTATAAGAGGGTAAAAGAAGCTTATTATCTGGCTTCCATAGCCGGGGGAATGATTTCCGTCTCTTCTTTTTTCCTGTTTCAGTTTGCTCCCGGATGGCTTTTAGGATTGTTTGGAGAAGGAAGCCCGGAATATTTTGAGTTTGGCATTAAGACCTTCCGGGTAATGTTGTTTTTCACCTGGCTGAACTTTTTACAGCCCATAACCTCTACCTTCTTTACGTCTATCGGAAAATCCATTAAAGGTGTTTTTCTGTCTATGACAAGACAGATTATCTTTTTACTTCCTTTAATTTTACTTCTTCCAAGATTTTGGGGAATTGAAGGAATCTTACTGTCCGGTCCTGTGGCAGATTTATTGGCGGCAATAGCGGCAGTGTGGATGGTATTTGTGGAATTTAAAAAGATGGATGGCTCTTTAGCAGAAAAAGGATAAGAAAGAGGATAATGAAGGAAATGGAACATAAGAAAAATACCTATTTTTTTAGTCGTTGGGGCTTTATTTTATCTGCCGTAGGTTCTGCCGTGGGAATGGCCAATGTATGGGGATTTCCTGCAAAAATGGGGGCCAACGGCGGTGGAGCCTTTCTGATTGCTTATTTGTTTTTTATTGCCTTATTTAGTGTAGTAGGCTTATCGGCAGAATATGCCGTTGGACGGCGTTCAGGAACGGGAACTTTAGGATCCTATCAAAAGGCCTGGGAATCCCGCAGTGAACAATTAGGAAAGGCGGGAAGGCTGGTAGGCTGGCTGCCCTTGGCAGGTTCTATGTGTATTGCCATTGGATACGCCGTAATTATTGCCTATATTTTAAAGGCTTTATTTCAGTCTCTGTCGGGAGAACTGATGAGAGTGGATACGGGGGCCTGGTTTGAGAGCTTTTCTACCACAGAGTATTCGGTGGTTGTTTACCATATTATTGTGGTGGTGATTACTTTACTTACCCTTCTTTTGGGAGCAAAAAGTATTGAAAAAAGTAATAAGATTATGATGCCGGTATTTTTTGGAATATTTGTCATCTTGGCTGTACGTGTTGCCATGATGCCCGGTGCGGTACAGGGGTACAAATTTATGCTTACCTCAGACTGGACGAAGCTAAAGGATCCCATGACTTGGATTTGGGCCATGGGGCAGGCCTTTTTTTCCTTATCGGTTACGGGAAGCGGTATGATTGTTTACGGGGCTTATCTGGATGAGAAGGAGAATGTGGTACAGATGGCCATTCGTACGGCCATTTTTGATACCATAGCAGCGTTGGTGGCAGCCTTGGTAATTATCCCGGCCTGCTTTGCCTATGGGCTTGATGTGGGAGCAGGACCCTCATTATTGTTTGTCACCTTGCCTCGTATTTTACAGGATATTCCCGCAGGACGGATTTTTGCCATTATTTTATATACTGCCATGGTATTTGCGGGAATCAGTTCTTTGCAAAATATGTTTGAAGCAGTGGGAGAATCCCTACAGCATCGTTTTCCTAAGCTTACAAGAGGTTGGGTGCTGGTTATACTGGCAGCAGTATGTCTGGGCTTTGGTTTAACCATGGAACCTATTTTTAACTGGGGGCCCTGGATGGATATTGTTTCAATTTATATTATTCCTATTGGCGCAACCCTGGGAGCGATTTCCTGGTTCTGGTTAATGAAAAAAGAGGAATTGCTGGAGGAAATCAATAAAGGAACAAAGAAACCTCACGGAGCTCTCTGGCATGGAACGGGACGTTATGTTTATGTGGTTTGTGCCTTGATTTTATGTCTTGTGGCATTAGGCATGAAGGTAGCATTTTAACAAAAAAGGTAAGTGGGAAAAAGAGGAAAGCAGTTAAGGAGTAAAGGGGAAAAAAGAAAGAGAAATGAGAAAAGAGGATAAGCAAAAATATGGAAGAAGTTTGAAGGATGGACTTCTTATGCTGGCAATCCTTTGCTGTGCATTTTTTATCAGTTTGTTGTTTCAGCATATTTTTAGGGTACAGGAGCATATCACTACTATATTTGTTTTTGCAGTATTTTTGATTTCTATTTTTACAGAAGGATTTTTGTATGGAATAATCTCTGCTTTTTTAGGAACCTTGGCAGTAAATTATGCCTTTACTTTCCCTTATTTTGCTCTGGATTTTGCTATTCCCGTAAATTTAATTTCAGGGATTATTATGGTAGCCATTGCCGTTTTTACCAGTGCAATTATTACCAAATTAAAAAATCATGAGGCAGTACAGATTGAAAGTGAGAGGGAAACCATGAGGGCAAATTTGCTTCGTGCAGTTTCCCATGATCTGAGAACTCCGTTAACCACTATTTACGCTTCCAGTACGGCTCTTTTGGAAAACAGCCGGGGAATGACCGGAGAACAGAAGGAAAAATTACTGGAGGGAATTAAGGAAGATGCCCAGTGGCTGGTGCGAATGGTAGAAAACCTTCTTTCCATAACGAAAATTGACAGTGGACAGGTAAAAATTACAAAAACCCCGGTGGTACTGGAGGAGCTGATTGATTCCGTAATTTTAAAGTTTAAAAAGAGGTATCCCCATCAGGAGATTATTTTGAAACTGCCGGAGCAGGTGGTGATTATCCCCATGGATGCCATTTTAATCGAGCAGGTGCTGATTAATCTGTTGGAAAATGCTGTACAGCATGCCAAGGGAATGACCAAACTAAGCTTAAAGGTTTGGGAAGAAGAAACTCAGGCAGTATTTGAGATTAAGGATGATGGCTGCGGAATTTTAAAAAAGCAGCTTGATTCTTTATTTGTGGGAGGAGAGCTTACAGAATATGAGGCAGCAGACAGCCATAAGAAAAATGCAGGTATTGGCTTGTCGGTGTGTGCCACCATTATTAAGGCTCACGGAGGAACTATTGAGGCAGCAAACAGAAAAAGTAAAGGGGCAGTATTTAGATTTACACTAGATACGGAAAGGATATGGGATGATACAGAATAAGTATAAAATTCTTTTGGTAGAGGATGAGGATAATATTAGAAATCTGGTAGCTACCATGCTGGATACAGCAGGATATCAGACCATATTGGCAGATTCCTGCACAGCGGCAAAAACCTTGTATGTATCCTATTTACCGGATTTGATTATTTTGGATTTGGGACTGCCGGATCTGGATGGCTTGCATTTGCTGGATTTTGTAAGAAAGGATTCCCTAACTCCCATTATTGTTTTATCTGCCAGGGCAGATGAGGCAGATAAGGTGGGAGCCCTGGATCGGGGAGCCAATGATTACATTACAAAGCCCTTCGGCAGCGGAGAGCTTTTGGCACGGGTTAGGGCAGTACTTCGGAATAATCGCTTCAGTGCCCAGGAGGGCAGACTTCCGGGAGGAAGATTTTTGCTGAAGGATTTGGAAATTGATTATGACGGCCGTCGTGTATTGTTGAAAAATCAGGAGATAAAGCTGACCCAGACGGAATATAATATTATGGCATTGCTTTCGGAAAACTGCGGAAAAATGATGACCTATGCAGCAATAATCAAAGCAATCTGGGGTGGTAGTGCCCAGGAAGGAAGTATAAAAAAATTACAGGTGAATATGGCAAATATACGAAAAAAACTGGGAGATAAGCCGGGAGAAATCAACTACATTGTAAATGAGCTGGGTGTAGGCTATCGCTTAAACGGATAATGGACAGCACTGAAGGAAAATCTTTCGGTGCTGCTTTTTATTATTTACTGTTTCTTAACCAAACAAATAGTATAATCTCTCAGGGTGCTGAAAAAACCTTTGATATGCAACCGTCATATCGGTAAGATTGGGCATAGCCCTTGAATAAAGGAGAGAATTTATGTTATCGACAGATCATGCAATGCAGCTGGTACAAAGCTTAATTTGGTTACTGGCAGGAGTAGGTGTTTTTATTGTAGGAATGAATTTTATGAGCGAGGCTCTGGAAAAAAGTGCCGGAGAGGGAATGAAGAAGCTTTTGGGAAAAATCAGTAATAACCGTTTTTCCGGTGTGGGAATTGGTGCCGGTGTTACGGCCATTATTCAAAGTTCTTCCGCTACCTCTGTTATGGTTATTGGTTTGGTAAATGCAGGAGTAATGACCCTGATGCAGGCTACCCCCATTATTATGGGAGCCAATATCGGAACCACCATTACCGGTGTTTTGGTGGCACTGAAAAATGATTATTTTAATATGGCCATGTATTTTTTTGCCTTTGCCGGAGTAATGATGGGATTTTTCAAAAAGGAAAAAATTAAAATTACCGGTTTGTTGTGCAGTGGATTAGGACTTATTTTCGTAGGTCTGAATATTATGAGCAGTGAGCAGGCCTTTGGAAATCCCTTGGTAGAAACCATGTTTCAAGGAATTTTTACTGTAATTGACAACCCTTTTTTACTGATTATTGTGGGAATGGTTTTTACCGCTTTGATTCAAAGCTCTTCTGCCTCTACGGGAGTAGTAATTACCATGGTGGGAACAGGGATTTTGCCTCTTTACTTAGCCCTGTTTATTGTTCTGGGAGCCAATATCGGAACTTGTGTAACCGCCCTTTTGGCTTCTGTAGGGGCAAATGCTAATTCCAAGCGTGTGGCATTGATTCACTTTACCTTTAATGTAATTGGAAGCGTTATTTTTACGGCTATTGTATTGATCTTTAATGAGCCTATGATTCAATTACTGATTTCTATTTTCCCGGGAGAAGATCCCATGGCGTTACAGATGAGAGTATCCTTGTTTCATGTAATTTTTAATGTAACCACCACCTGTGTGCTTCTCCCCTTTGTTTCTTCTTTGGTGAAGTATTCCTGTATAGTTATTAAGGATACACCAAAGGAAGAAGAAAAGCTTGCCTTAAAGTACATAGATGAGCGTTTGCTGTCTATGCCCTCTGTGGCCCTGATGCAGGTAAAGAAGGAAATGGACTATATGTTTAGTCTTGCTAAAGAAAATATTTTACTTTCCTTTGAGGCAATGGAAAAAGAAGAAGTAAAACAGGAAGAGAATATTCGAATAAATGAGAAGATTATTAATTTTACCAACAGTAATTTAACAGGATTTCTCATTAAGCTGTCTTCTTTGGTAGAAGAAAGTGACGAAAGAATCATCGGCTCTTATTTTCATGTATTAAATGATTTGGAAAGAATTGGAGATCATGCAGAAAACTTTTATGAGATTGCTGCGGAAATGGTAGGAAAGAAAATTTCTTTTTCTCCCATAGCCAAAGAAGAAATTGCTGCCATGCGAAAAAAAGTATTGGAAATGTTAGAGGTATCTTTAGATGTATTTGATCATCTGAATAAAACAAGATTATCAAGTCTTACAGGACTGGAAAATGAAATAGATCTGCTGAAAAAGAATCTTACCACCAGTCATTTCAGTCGTTTGGCAGAGGGAAAATGCAATATGGCAGCCAGCCCCTATTATTCTTCTGCAGTGGCAGGATTGGAGAGAGTAGCTGATCACTTGATCAATGTGGGATACAGTATTGTCAGTCCCGTGGGAGATCAGATGAAAAATTAATAGAAGAATTACTTGCACCCCCACTTGTAATTGTAGTAAAATTAATTCAAGCATAATTTTTTACAAAAGACAGGATGGGGGTATTGTTTATGAGTAAAAAAGCGGGAAAAAGGGCTGATATTACCATAGCAGCCAGTATTAAACAAAGTTTACAAAAGGTGTTTTTTCTTATTTTTGCAGTGGCTGTGTTAATTGCAGTAAGTCTTACCATGTTCAGCCGTTATACCGGAGTGGTTAACAGTGCGGGAATTGTTCGAGGAGGGAGCCAAAGAGTAATAAAGCAGGTCATTGCGAGAGCAGATGAAGAAAAGGCACTTACTGCAGTGGATACCAATTTGGCTAAGATTAAACAGCAGATGAGATTGGGGAAATTTCCCAAAAGCAGAGATGAAGTAGAAGCTTACTGGAATTCTACCATTAAGAAGGATATAGAAGAATTTAAGAAAACCGGAGATTTTACTGTTCTTTTGGAGGATAGCGAGACCTTATTCCAGATGACCAACCAGATGGTAAATCATGCGCAAGAGCTGGTAGATGTGATTGCTGTAGGCCTGTATGTGATTTTAGCAATTTTTGTATTGGCATGCTTCTATATGATTCGATTGGTTTCCATTATTTTTGTCAATAGTGTGGCGAATCCCATTAAGGAACTGGAAAAGAATCTTAATGATATGGCAGAAGGAGTCCTTTCTCAGGAATTTGTATATGAAAAAAAGGATGAAATCGGAAAACTGTACGAAATATTAAATCATATGAGACTGGGAATCCTCTCTTATATCCGTGATATCGACAATAATTTAACGGTAATGGCAGGGGGAGATTTAGTTTCTAAAAGCGATATGAAATATGTGGGAGATTACCTCCATATTCAGGAAAATCTTACCCATATCAGAAATAGTTTTTCCACAGAGTTTAAACATATGGATGAACAGGCAGATCAGGTAGCAATTTCTGCCAGAGAGGTGGCAAAGATTTCCAAAAACCTGGAAGAGGGTGCTATGCAGCAAACAGACAGTATCCGTACCTTACAGGAGAAAATCAATACTACCTTGGAAGAAAATACTAAGGTGGATACTTACGTTGAAGAAGCAAGAAAATCAAGCGATGATACCAGTCAGAGTGTGGAACAGACAAGGCAGCAGATGAATAAGGCGGTGGAGGCAATGAAGGATATTATCCAGGCCTCTCAGGAGATTCAAAATATTGTAAAAGCCTTAGATGATATTACTTCAGAAACCAGCTTATTGTCTCTCAATGCCTCCATTGAGGCGGCCAGAGCAGGAGAGGCAGGACGAGGATTTGCTATTGTAGCGGAAAATGTAAGTAAGCTGGCAGTGGAGTCCAGTAAACAGACTGACATTATTGCTCAGTTAATTGACAATGCCTTAGAATGTGTAGGTAGGGGAACTAAGATTGTAAATGAGGCAGCAGAATCCTTAAACAGAATTTCCGATAATACACAGATTGTGGATGAGATTATCAGCCGTTTGAATGAGCAGAGTAAAGTGGAGCATGAGCTTATGGAAGAAATTAATGAGTTATCCATCAGCATTTTAGATGTGGTAACGGATAATTCCGCAATTTCTGAAGAATGTGCTTCCTCCTCCTCAGAGCTCATTGATTATTCCGGAAATCTTAAGGATAGTGTGGGTAAATTTATTACAACACATTCATAGTCAGTAGAAATGATAAATAGAATACTAGTAGAACGTACTTAAATTATATGTGCATATTATCTGGTCTATTTTCCCGATAGTAAGCTTCAAAAATCCTCAGAAATATGTACACAAATTTAAAGTACGTTCTACTAGGTGAACAAAAAAGTCCAAAATCCGGGAGCAGTAAAAGTCTCTGAGGTTTTTGGACTTTTATATTTTACAAGCTTTTGGTTAAAGGGAAAGGGGAATAAGAATACAAATTGACGTTAAAAGGATAAAATAATAACTAAAATTAAAATGTGTATTTTATATTGACATTTTATAAAATTATGATATAGTTAAAAAAGAATAAAAAATAAACAGAATTAGTTGGATTTACCTTGGAGGGAGATAGAGATGAAGATTAAGAAATTACTTTGGTTAACCATTGGAGGAATTAGCTTAGTGCTGGGATCTGTTACTGCATTGATTCCCATGCTTCCTACTTTTCCGTTTTTATTACTGGCCACCATCAGTTTTGCCAAAAGCTCAGAAAAAATCAGTAATTGGTTTGTGAATACAAAATTATATAGGGAAAATTTAGAGTCCTATTTAAAAGGGCTTGGAATGACAATAAAAGCAAAGATAAGATTAATTATTACGGTAACCCTGGGCATGGGAACAGGCTTCTTTTTTATGTACAGAAAGGAGTTATATATTCCCTGTGTTATCCTTACTATGATTTGGATTGGACACATTATCTACTTTATCTTCGGAGTAAAAACCAGAGAAGAAGAAGGAAAGGAAAGGGTAGGTTTAGGATCTATATAAAGCAATCGTACTTGAACTAACGCTAGTGCAACGGTTTTAAAATAACTATACCATATCACATGCCTATTTTCCTGATAGCAAAGATTCAAAAATCCTCAGCGTAGCCCGCTACGCCTACGTTTTTTGAACTTCACTCTCAGAAAAATATTCTATGTGAATGGT
>JAFXGR010000106.1 GCA_017520155.1 Lachnospiraceae bacterium | reverse complement strand
ATGGTATTTACAGGAATAGACGACATTGTTGTTTGATTTGTATGTTGTATTCATATTTGTATTATACTATCATCCAAAAAACTAATACAAGTGTGTATTTGTCCATGTTATCCTTTAAGGCGGTAGTGGAAAAGTAAATCAACTTATGTTCAGCAGTGATACTATAGATCTTTTTGCAATATGATTTTATCGTGGCGGTGATCTGAGAATTGATTGGAGTATATTTTTATTGTAAATCTGGTGTAAATCGGTTACAATATGCTTAACAAGGGAGCCGAAAGCTAGATGAAGCCTAGCCGCCGCTGAAATAGTTTACTAAAAAAGTAGTGCTACATCTTACCAGGACAGAGCGCTACTTTTTTTGTGTCAATTTAACAACAATGGGTATTACGGCACAAAGCATAATTACAAATTGGAATAATTCACTATATGTAATCATTGGCACCAGCTCCTTTCTTTTGTAAGTCCGGCAGCTGACATATCGCTCCTTCGGTTTCTCGGGTAAGCATATTATATTTTCATGGAGCTACTGCCTTTAGTCCTGATCTGTTCGCCATTTACCATAATCTGCCCTAATAGGGCAATCAGGATCTGACTTATCATAATACTAAGCCAGGTTCCATGGATTCCAAAGAGTCTTGGCAAAAAAAGTAATAAAACAAACAAAACCATATTTTCTCCATAGATCATAACATATGCCTTTCTATTCTGCTCACTGGCATAGAGAAAGGATATAACTGATCTGGATAGGCCGGCAAACACCATTCCCAGAAGAAAAAGGGGAAGGATCTCTACCACATAATGGGTAACAGCCTCCGAGGTTCCAAAAAATTCCACTGCCGGTTTTGCCCATAGCATAAGCATAAGAAAACATAGTATGCCAAGAAGCAAAGAAAAATTGCGTGACAGGATATAAATTTTTCTTGTGATCTTCACCTCACCTTTTCCATAATAAAAGCTGACCAAAGGCTGACAACCGTCACTGACCCCCTGCAGCAGCATCATTATGGTAAAGGTGATGTAACTGATGGGAGCATAAGCATTTATAGCAAAATCTCCTCCATAGGTTATTGCATTTAAATTTACAAGGATTAAAGTAAGATTAGGGGCAAAGGACAGACCAAAGGGGGAGCAGCCAATCAGCAGGATTTTTTTCAAATAGCTTTCTTTCTGTGATTTCCAGCAGATTCTTTCTTTTTTCCTGATCAAATAGACAATGCTTACCAGAAAGGCTCCTACCTGTCCCATAACGGAAGCAATGGCCGCTCCTGTCATACCAAAGGGAAATACCCAAATAAAGAGATAGTCAAATCCTATATTTAAAACAGAGCCAAATACCATGGCTATCATGGGTATCATGGCTCCCCCTATATTTCTCATAAAGGGAACAAGACCGGTTCCCAATAGTTGAAATAGGGTTCCCAGGGCAATCCAGCGAATATATTCCTTCCCTAGAGATAAAATCTCTCCCGATGCACCCAGCAGCTTTAGGAAAAAACCGTTACCTAAAACAAAGACAGGGGTAAGAAGTACACCTAAAACAGCTAAAAGCTTTAAGGTTACTGCCAGACACTCTGCTTTTTCCTTCTCTTTTTGCTGTGCCTTTAGAATGGTATATAAAACAGCTCCTCCCATGCCCACTCCTGTTCCCAAGGCCTGCATAAAAGCAGTAATGGGGTAGGCAATATTAATTGCTGCAAGAGCCGAGTCTCCCATTTCATTTCCCAAGAAAAATCCATCCACAATACCATACAGCCCGGACAGGGCAAAGGCAAACATGGAGGGAATTACATAACGAAAAAATTCTTTGTAAAGCTTCATTATGTTCTCCGTTCCATCCTCTTTTATTCTACCGTAAGTACTTTATAATCCTTATCCTCTACTGCTTTTATTAGTCTCTCATCATCTACTGTTTCCTTTAAGGTAACAACTGCCATGTTATCCTCATGACTTACCTTTGCCTCCTCTACCTGTGGCAACGCCTCCAGTGCTTTTTTTACTGCTGCCTCACAATGCCCGCACATCATTCCTTCAATCTTCATGATTTTTTTCATTTCCATTTCCATTTCCTCACCTTCCTTTTGATTTTTGCTTTTGTTTTTTTCAAAGGTTATATCATTATCCGCTTCTTTCCTGGTACTTATTTCTTCCCTTTTCTCCAATTGCAACAGGAGTT
>JAFXGR010000105.1 GCA_017520155.1 Lachnospiraceae bacterium | reverse complement strand
GGGAAGCCGCAAAGGAAGGCGGATTTTTATCCAGAGAGGATTTTAGAAACAGAGCTAAAGTTTCCAAGACGATATGCGATCTGATGGGTTCTTTGGGGATTCTGGGAGATTTGCCGGAAACAAATCAGATTAGTTTGTTTGATTTTGGGATGTAAGAACTATTCGGAGCCAAGCGAGGAAACACGAAGTGTTTTCGAGTCTGGTTTTGAAGAGTTACAAATGTGATGAAATATAGTTTAAAGACAAAGAAGAGATTGGAGTAAAGAGTGATGAAAGAATTTATTAATACACTTGCAAGTAAAGAACCTACCCCGGGAGGAGGAGGAGCGGCAGCTTTGGTTGGAACCGTATCGGCAGCACTTTGTTCCATGGTGGCAAATCTGACTACCGGTAAGAAAAAATATGAACAATATCAGGAAGATATTGAAAGAATTTTAGCATATCTGGAAGAGGCTATCCCGGAGATTAACGGTTATATTGAAAAAGATGCGGAGGCTTTTGGACCTTTGGCAGAAGCTTATAAGATTCCAAAGGAGGATCCAAAGAGAAGTGAAATTATGGAAAAAGCTCTTTTGGCAGCAGCCGTGGTACCTATGGAACTTACAGGAAAATTATATGATTTGATTCCTGTAATGGAAGAACTGGAGGAAAAGGGCAGTAAGATGGCTCTCAGTGATGTGGCTGTGGCAGCAGTTTGCTGTAAGGCAGCTATGGAGGGTACGGTGATGAATGTGTATATCAATACAAAATCTCTGACGAATCCGTTGATTTCCGGAGGATTAAATAAGAAAGCAATGAAACTGGCAGCTGATGGCGGAAAAAGATGTCAGGATATTTATGACAGAATTCAGAAGAAGTTGGTGGAGGAATAAGCGGTTACTGTTTTCAGTTAGTATATCGTTTTTTTAATAACTAGACCGGGCTACGCTGAGGCTTTTTGAACTTGTGCTATGGAAGAAATAGGCAAGTATTTGGTCTGGTTAATTAAAAAAAGATGCACTAGTTGAAGGAGAGGAAAAGGGTAAGGGAAGCAGACAGCTTGAGGAAAGACAGAAGAATACTGGAGAGACAGATTAAGGAAGAATGGAGAAAAACAGGCAGATGAATGGAAATCTGCCTGAAGGAAAATAGGAAGAAAAGATTCTTAGTGGGAGTGAGATTATGAAAGAATTAAGAGGTATGCCTTGTGCAAAAGCAATACTGGCTGATTTGCAGGAAAAAGTGGATACATTAAAAGAAAAAGGAATTGTACCTAAATTGAAAGTAGTTCGGGTAGGTGCAAGAGAAGATGATTTATCTTATGAAAGAGGAATTTATAAAAGATTTGAAGGAGCAGGAGCGAAAGCCGAAACTGTAGAATTGCCATTAGGTGTTACTCAGGAAGAGCTGGAACAGGTTATTTTAGAATTAAATAGGGATGATTCAGTACATGGAGTTCTGATGTTCAGACCTTTGCCCAAAACGTTAGATGAAATCAGAATAAAATCTCTTCTGGCAGAAGAAAAAGATGTAGATTGTCTTACCAGCGCTAACGATGCTCATTTATTTGCAGGAGGTAAAAAGGGATATCACCTTGTACCCCTCAGGCAGTGATGGAGATTTTAGATTATTATGACATTGATTTGACCGGAAAAAAAGTTACGGTAGTGGGAAGAAGTATGGTGGTTGGAAAACCGGTTGCCATGCTGCTTCTTTCGAAAAATGCAACGGTAACTATTTGCCATACTAAGACTAAGAATTTACAGGAAGAATGTAAAAAGGCAGATATTATTGTTGCCTGCGCGGGGGTTCCTAAGATGATTACTTCTGAATTTGTCCGTGAAGGGCAGACAGTAATTGATGTTGGAATTCATGTAATAGATGATAAGCTGTGTGGGGATGTGGATTATGAGAGTGTATCTGAGATTGTGGATGCCATCACTCCGGTTCCGGGCGGAGTTGGAAGTGTGACAACTACAGTGCTTTTGAAACATACGGTTATGAGTGCAGGAAAATAGGATAACAGTTCTCCCATGGCCATACTTGTTGATTAGTTATGAGAGGATAGGTAAATAAGGGTTTTATATGGTTTTGTTTACCGAAAAGGAGAAAGAATATTATGATAGCAGAAATAATAAT
>JAFXGR010000104.1 GCA_017520155.1 Lachnospiraceae bacterium | reverse complement strand
TTTTACATCCATAATAACCAGAACATCATTAAGATGTTCAAAATCTACTGCAGTGGTTAATAAACCTGACTTGGTAAGATTATTGGCGTCAGTATTTATTTCACTGATATAGCCAATCAACAGTCCCGGTAAGTAATGCTCGCTGATATTTGAAGTGACGATTTTATCTCCCACTGCTGCTTTTTGTGAGGAATCCACCAATTTGCTGAAACTGATCATTCCTTTGGAAATTGTAGACAAATCCCCGGTAACAACTAAATGATCTCCGGTAGATAAAAGAAGCCCGCTGGTATTATTATTATCTTCAATAATACTGGTTACCTTAGCGTAATTAGGTCCCACCTGGGTTACTCTGCCTACTAAACCGCTTCCCGCAATCACATTGCAGTTTAACTGAATCCCATCCTGACTGCCCTTATCAATAATAAAGGAGGAAAACCAATTTCCCGTATCCTTCATAATAATTTTGGCACCCTGTTTCTCGTATTCAGAATACTCATTATCCAGATCTAACAGCTCCCGCAGCTGGTTTAATTCATACTGTTCCTGCTGAAAACGGGTATTTTCTATGGTTAAGCGATCAATTTCTTCTTTTAATTTCTGATTTTCATTTAATACATCAGTTAATTCCAACAGCTGATCGGATTTTTTTGACAACCATCCTCCCACTTCGGAAATTCCCTTCTGAAAGGGAACAAAAACTGCTCCTGCAACAGCATTCAGAGGTGAATTTACTGCAGGTGAATTGAAGGAAAGTATCATAATTCCGATACATAATACAGTTAATATAAAAAGGAGATATTTCGCAGGAAGCGAAAATTTCTCCTTTGGTCTCTTCAATAAAGGACTCATCTTCCCATCCCTTCAATGGAATATGCCACAGATTTATAATTATCATCCTTAATTACTCTGGACAGACCTCTTGCTACTGTTTCAATAGGATTTTCACACAGATTAACTTTAAGACCTGTTCCTTTTTGCATAAGCTGAGCTAAATGGCTCACCTGGGAGGCTCCTCCTGTCAGATAAATTCCGTGACGATAAATATCTGCACCTAATTCCGGCGGTGTTCTCTCTAAAATCACTTTTACATTGTCAATAATGGTATTAAAGGCTTCAATTAATGCAGAACTCACCAATTCTGTAGGTATTTCCCTTTCTACCGGAAGTCCGCTGACTATATCTCTTCCGTATACTACTGCCGGTTTACCTGCTTTTTCCAATTCTCTTAAGCTGATTTTTACTTTTTCCGCTGTTTTTCCTCCAATTAAAAGTCCAAACTCATTACGGATAGCTGTACGAATTGCTTCATCAAATTTTAAGCCTCCTATCTTAATTAAGCGGCTTAATACAATCCCTCCTAAAGAAAGAATGGAAACCTCCGTAGTATCATAGCCTACGTTAACAATTAAAACACCCTGAGAGTTTTTTACATCGATATCAAGACCTAAACCATCTGCCACTGCCTTTTCCACTACCATAATTTTCTTTGCCTTAACATTGGCATCTTTAATCAAATCATAAAAGGCTCTTTTTTCTACCTCTGTTACATCAGTAGGTACTGCCACGTAATATTCTGAAGGCTTAATGCTTCCGTCAGATAAGTCGGTAATGAAATACTTTAATAAAGTTTCCATGTTCTTAATATCTGCAATTACACCATTGCATACGGGATAAGAGGCCACAATATTGCCCGGTGCTTTTTCATACATTTCAAAAGCAGAATCTCCGTAGGCAAAAAAGGTCTTTTTATTTTCAATGGCGATCATATTTTTTTCCACCATTACCGTATCATCTGCTCTTTTATATATTTTAATATTATTGGTACCAAGATCGATACCAAAAATGTTATTTGCCACTTTCCTTAGCTCCTTTCTCCATCTACAAGTATCCTAATTCTTTAAAGCTGATATAACTATTATCTCCAATAATAATATGATCTACCAAAGGAATATTCATAAGTTTACCGGCTTCATGAATTCGTTTTGTCAGTTCAAAATCTTCTTTGCTGGGGATGGGATCTCCGCTGGGATGATTATGGATTAGAATAATGTGTACCGCTCTCATTTTAAAGGCGGTAAGAAATACCTCCCTGGGAGACAGTACAGACATATTTACCGTTCCTTTGGAAATAATACAGTCCTTCAGCAGTTGATTCTTATTATTGGTCATCACCAGAAGTATCTGCTCTTCCTCTAAATGACGCAGCTGTTCCATATAATACTCAGCAATTACGGCAGGAGATTCAAATCTCACTGCGTTTCCAAAGGTTTGCTTTACGATTCTTTTGGAAAACTCTGTTACACACTTTAAACGAATTGCTTTGACTTTTCCAATTCCCTTCACTGACATAAGCTCTTCCAGGCTTAAATGTTCCAGCGATAAAATTCCTTTCCATTGACCGTTTTGGCTTCCAATACTTAACACCTGCTGTCCCAGCTGGGTAGGTGTCATTTCCTTTGTACCGGTTCGGATAATAATGGCCAAAAGCTCTGCATCCGTAAGACTGGAAGGCCCAAAGAGTTCAAACTTTTCGTAAGGCATTACTTCTTCTATTATTTTATCTTCTTTCAAATTACCTGCTTTCTCTTCTCTCCAAACAAAGCAAACATTATAAAATACGATAAATAATAATTCCCAGTATAATCCCCAAAATACTGGCAATTGTAATTTTAATGGTTAAGGCAAATGTTATGGTCAGGATTCCCAAATCCAATATCACGGGAGAAGTAAGACCGAAGGTTTCTCCAAAGCTTAAAAAGCTGCCCGGAAACATACTTCCAATAAATCCCCCAAGAACAATGCCTGCCAAAATCAACAAAAAACAGGTCCAGCTATTCTTGTATTTCATTTGTGTCCTGTATTACACTCCCTTCTCTTTCAATCTCAATTATCTTAACATAATTAGTCTTTTATGTACATAAAAGAACAACATTTTTTTTCGTTCTCTTTCGTCAAAATTATACCATTAATCCTGTATTTTTTACCTGTTGATAAGCCGAGAGAATTCCAAACTTTGCATGATTCCAGGTAAGTCCTCCCTGAAAATAAACGGTATAGGGGGGCTTTATGGGACCATCTGCACTAAGTTCTATGGAAGAGCCTGAAACAAAAGCTCCTGCGGCCATAATTACCTGACTGTCATAGCCCGGCATATCCCAAGGTTCGGGGATAACAAAGCTGTCCACAGGGGCTGCTTTTTGAATTCCCTCACAAAAGGCAATAACACCTTCTGCACAGCCAAAGGTAACTGCCTGGATAATATCATGCCTGCTTTCTGTTGAGTTAGGCACTACCTTAAATCCTGCCTGTTCAAATAAATTAGCAGCAAAGATTGCTCCTTTTAAGGCTCCCGCCGTAACTGTCGGCGCCAAAAACAATCCCTGGTAAAAGGAAGAAAGGATACCAAGAGAAGCACCCACCTCTTTTCCTAATCCGGGACTGGTGAGACGATAAGCTGCATTTTCAATGGCTTCTTTTGTTCCTGCCAGATATCCTCCAATGGGAGCCAGTCCTCCTCCGGGATTTTTAATTAAAGAACCTACCACCAAATCTGCTCCCACCTGAGAAGGCTCTGTTTTTTCCACAAATTCTCCATAGCAGTTATCTACCATACAAATCACATCAGGCTTAATCTTTTTTACAAAAGAAATTAATTCTCCAATCTGACTTACGGAAAAAGTAGGACGAGTCTGATATCCTTTGGAACGCTGAATCGTAATCATTTTGGTTTTTTCATTAATGGCATTTTCAATCCCCTGGTAGTCAAACCTTCCCTCCTCCAATAAATCTACCTGTCTATAGGAAATACCGTATTCTGCCAAAGAACCCTTTGATTTTCGAATTCCGATAACCTCTTCCAGAGTATCGTAAGGTTTTCCTACAGGACTTAACAGCTCATCCCCGGGGCGAAGATTACTAAACAACGCCAGAGAAAGGGCGTGGGTTCCACAGGTAATCTGGGGACGTACCAAGGCATCTTCCGTACCAAATATCCGGGCATAAACCTCCTCTAAAGTATCCCTACCCAAATCATTATAGCCATAGCCTGTAGTTCCCAGTAAACATGCCTCACTGACCTTACATTCCTGCATGGCCTTTAATACCTTCAGCTGGTTATATTCTGCAATTTCATCAATTTCCTTAAAACGTTTTTCCAGAGAGGAAAGAATCTTTTCTCCCTTTTCGTAAACCTGGGGTGAAATACCCAGAGATTCATATACTTTTGATAACATCTTATATTTTCTCCAACATATAATTTAGTATTTTTTCCTCATCATAATCAAACAAATCCTTTTGTACCCAAATTACCTCTTTTTCTCTTTTAAACCAGGTAATCTGGCGTTTGGCAAAATGTCTGGTATCCCGTTTAATCCGGTATACTGCTTCATCCAGGGAAATTTTATCCTCCAGATAATCCAGAATTTCCTTATAGCCTAATCCCTGCATGGAAACAAAGGAGCGGTCATAGCCCATGTTTTTTAATGCCCTTACCTCTTCCACCAACCCTTGGCTTACCATTTCATCCACCCGCTGATCAATTCTTTGATACAGACGCTCCCGCTTATCATTTAGCACAAAATAAGAAAAATCATAGGGACTTTCCTTCTGTCTTTGCTCTATATTGTGCTTGGAAATAGGTTCTCCCGTAAGTCGGTAATACTCCAGTGCACGTATTACTCTCTTTTGATTGTTAGCATGAATTTCCCTTGCGGAAAGAGGATCTACTTCCCTTAGCTTCTCATGAAGATATTCCTTCCCCTTAGTAAGTGCCAGTGTTTCCAATTCTTTTCTTACCTCTCCCTGATCCTCATTGGGGGTAAAGTCAATTTGGTACAAAACTGACTGAATATAAAAACCGGTTCCCCCTACAATAATGGGAATTTTATTTCTCTTTTCTATTTCTTCCATGGCGTTTAATGCCATTTTTTGAAATATTACCACATTAAATTCCTGGGAAGGCGAAATACAGTCAATTAAATGATGGGGAATTCCCTGCATCTCTTCTTTTTTTATTTTGGCAGAGCCAATATCCATCATCTCATATATCTGCATGGAATCTGCAGAAATAATTTCCCCTCCCACTTTTTTTGCCAATTCCAGGGAAAGTTTTGTTTTTCCTACTGCGGTAGGTCCTGTTAAAATAATTAATTTCTTCTTCTCTTTCATTTTTCTTAACTCTGGTTATACAATTCGTTTAAACTTCTTTTCCAACTGATTTTTTGTCATGGAAATAATGGTTGGTCTTCCATGAGGACAGTGATAAGGATTATCCAGGGTAAACAGCTGCTCCAGTAAGGCTTCCATCCCCTCCTTAGTCATAGACTGATTTCCTTTTACTGCCGACTTACAGGCCATAGAAATAATCTTCTCTCGAATTACCTCGGGAGTTCCGGTAATGTTTTCCTCCCATAGT
>JAFXGR010000103.1 GCA_017520155.1 Lachnospiraceae bacterium | reverse complement strand
TATTCAGATGACTGGCAGACTGAGCGTTGCTATATGAATGCCGGTTCAATAAAACTTCAAAAGGAGATTCTGTTTGACGCAGCATGATGGATTTGCGGCTTTTTTCAGGAACGAAATTGCGAACTAAACTTGACACAATCAACAAATTTGTCATTTTGAGGGATAAAATAAAAATAATGTGATAAAATAATTAAAATATTTTAGAAAACAAGGTCTCTTGTTGGAGGTTGTTATGGTAAAACACATTATTCTATGGACATTAAAAGACATGTCAGCAGAAGAAAAAGAAAGGGTAAAGGCAGGAATTAAGGAAGGTTTAGAAGGTCTACAGGGAAAAATTCCCGGTATGATTGATATTAAGGTAAATAGCACTGGTAGACTTGAAACTTCTACAGTAGATTTAATGCTAGACTCCACCTTTGAGTCACGGGAAGCCTTGGCCACTTACTCTCAGCACCCTGCCCATGTGGAAGTTGCAGATACCAAGGTGCGCCCCTTTACCGCTAGTCGTGCTTGTTTGGATTATGAGGTTTAAGCCCCATTAACCTCGTCTAAAAGTGCTTCGTAAAGGATAAGCATATCCTTGTTGGAACGACGTAGGGAAACAGCCAACCTTTGGGCAATGCGATATATGGCTCTGTATCCTAAAAAAGGTTCCTTGTCACAAAGTTTTTTGAATTTATCTCCATCAAGTCGTAGGGTTCTACAGTTTTCTATAGCTATTACAGAGGCTGAACGGGTATCCTTGTCTATAAGGGCTACCTCTCCAAAGAATACATTGTAGCTAGCATTTAAATTTACAACTGCAAATTGTTCGTGACTAGGAGTGTTTCGTCGCACCTGTACAGTTCCCTCGTACAGAATGAATAGGGCATCTCCCATATCTCCTTCTTTTATAATGGTAGCACCCTTTTCAAATTCCTGAATTTCTAGAAGTTGGCAAATTGCCTTTAATATGCGAATATTCTCTTCGTTCTTTTCTGTAAAATCAGAAAAGATTTCTAGCTTAGTTAGTTTTTCTATAATTTCATCACTATATTCCATTTTACATCTCCATTATTTCTTTTGGGGCACCATGGATAAATATTCCCTTGGAATTACCACAAATAGTATAATCATCCCCAGGGGCAATGCGGGGTAGATTACTTTGAAGGGTTTTTACCCGTTTGAGGTTATGAACAATTTTTTCCATATCTGGGTTTTTTTGGGCCTCTGCAAGGGCCTCCATTCGCCGCTTGTAAAAATTACCAGTATTTTCCAAAAGTCCAATGAGAATATCATTACCTCGCAAAGACCGTCTATAATCCCCATAGGTTTTTCCTGTAAATTCTGGGGGAACGTCTATAATCAAAAAGCCTGAGTCTGAATCATCGGAAATCAACTCTCTCAAAATATTACTCATTCCCTTTCCACTGGAGGCTTGAACAAGCAAGCTTTTTTCATAGTCAGCAGAAAGAATAATTTCGTCACAATGGGCAATAGAAAGGTGTTTTTCAAACTTGGAATCTGTAATTTCTGCTACACAGTAAATTCTTGGGTTTAAGTTTTTCATAGTAATTACGGCCAACACGGTTCGGGAGTCCGTTTCTAGGGAAGAGTAGTCCTCTGCCTCATCTGCAAGAACAAGGGCTCTTTCTGCGGTTTTAATTTTGCATTTTAGGAGGGATTCTTCGTCAGTAAAATCCCCGTGAACATAATTAATTCCTTTAAACCGAGAAATAGACTTAATTCTTTCGATTTCTTTTTGGTCAGCAGTATTTAACAATACAAACTTATCCACAGGAATTTCTTCATTAGCTTCTAGGATACCTTCCAAAATACGGTCGTAACCAGACTTCCATCCACAAATTATAAAGTGATTTTTTATCTTTGTCATTTTCAAAAGACCTCGTTCTCTTTTTTGCTGTCTATCAAATAATAATGATGCAAACTTTCCTGATAAGGCACCAAAAATTGCTACACCTACCAACAAAAGGAACATGGCTGCAACACGACCCACAAAAGAATCTGGGGCAATATCGCCATAACCAACTGTGGTAATGGTAACCAAGGTGTACCAGAAGGCATCAAAGAGAGTATTAATTTCAGAATTTGTTCCTAATTCTGCACGATAGATAATGTACATGATAAGGAAAAGAACTCCAGATAATACAGCTGCGAACAATACAGTAGGTGAAGTAATCCACTCTACAAGATGTTGGAGAATCTTTTTCTTATTTCGCTTCTTTTTGTCCATAAAATGTATCCATTTTTACCATAAATTTTTACCTTTGTAAATGAAGTGTTTTAAGGAAATTGTTAATATTAATTTTAAAATTTAAGATAGTGTACAATAAAGTTCGCAAAATGGGGTAGAAAAAAGCCATTGAAAAATCCAGAATGTTGGTTCCCACACTAACAAAAGGAAAAGATAATGGCCAAGAAGAATGATACAAAATTTTTTGAAAATAAACTACTGGATTTTGTAACAGCAAAAGACCCCCTGCTGGAAATGCTTCAATGGGTGATGGACAAGTTCATGGAAATAGAGGTTGCCCGCAAGACTGGAGCCCCCAAGGGGAGCCATTCGCACCGTTTTTCGTGACAGAGAAGAAGCGCAGTGAACAGGCGCTCATACAAGTCGTGCAGGAATGCTGGCTGAACGGAGTGTCGACACGGAAGATTGAGAACATTGCCAGGCGGCTTGGAATAGAGAGCCTGAG
>JAFXGR010000102.1 GCA_017520155.1 Lachnospiraceae bacterium | reverse complement strand
CCTCAGTGGTTAGTCGATTCATTGCATCATAAGCATAAGCCACCTGAAATTCTTGTAGCTGTCCCTCGGCTCCCTGATAGCTCCCTGTTCGCCTGCATCGATTCCCATTCAAATCATAAGACATCCTACAATCATACAGCAGACTGTCTTCCTCCGTTCCCGCGATGTGCAATCGAGAAAGATTGCCATCCCGGCCATAAGAATAAATACTGCGCATACCATTAGCCGTATGAATTTCTGCCAGTCTCCCTGCCACAGTGTAGAAGTACTTGGTTAAGGTTATCCCTTCTCCATCCGTTAGAGTGGATAGTCTTCCTTTTTTATCATAAGTATAAGAAAGCATCTTTCCACTTCCATCCGTTAAACTCTCTAATGTACCATCTGGGTAGTAGGTACAGGATAGTCTTCGTCTGCCACTACTATACTTCTCTAACAGCTTTCCATCCGGGCGATGCACATAGGTATAACAAAAGCCTCCGGCTACTGCCTTTTTCAACTGGCCAAAATCATCATAGGCCCAACTGCCCATGATTTGGCGGTTTCCTTTACGGTCTGTACAGATTTGCAGCACAGGCTTTCCATACAGATTATACTTGGTTTCGGTTATCGTTCCCTTTCGGTCAAGATGGTAAATCAGTCTTCCTTCCCTGTCATAGCGGAAGGTTTCTGTCTTACCTGCCTGATCCGTAATGGCACATACCTTTCCCTGGCTGTTGTAATCATAACGAATCACCTCACCCTTGGCATCGGTTGTACTTCTGATATTTCCTGCCTGGTCATAAGTATAGCTTTCCTCCCCTCCTTCCGCGTTCCGGATATGGCACATCCTGCCCCAGCTATCCCATTCGTAGTAGGTATTGCCTCCCCTTCCATCCTGAATCCCCGTAATCCTGCCTCTGGCATCATAGGTCAATTTTTGGATAGCTTTGTTTTGTTCCTTACTGTTGTTGGTTAGGGTTTGTACTCTTTCCTTCTGTAAGCCATAACGATGACTAATAGCGATACCATATCGTTGAAAATAGTTGTTGTTCATGTGCGAAATTTTGCTACAAACTTTTATTTTCGTAGCAATGTTCATTCAACCAATAAATCTTAGTCAAAATCCTAAAAATTCTAAAAAAATTATTTTTATTTTATCAAAAAATCGGATAAAAATATTTATTTTTATAAAAAATTCATTTTTTATACATATTTTAGCTTAACTATTCTAAATTCTTTTACTTTCTTACAATCTCATTCAATTCTTTCTTCAATTCTTCTGTAAATACTTTCAAATCCTCATACCTAATTATAAAATCAAATCCTATGCAATATCCTGAACCTGCATTTTCTAAATAAGCTGCATTTATCCATAACTTAGTAAGTACAATTTCATCTTCATAATAGTCATCCGTATTTTTTAAGTAAATACTAAATTCTGCTTCTGAAGCACAATACTCATATTCCACATATTCTTTTTTTATATTTCGTTCATCAATAACTGATTGTAATCTAAGCAAAAAAGTTTTTATTCCCTCCAAACTAAAAGTCATTCCCTCTAAAATATACATATTATTTCTTACAATTAAATAAAAATCATAAGGAATCCAATTAAGATAATCTGCCTGATTTTTATCATATATCAAACCTTTTCCATCTTTTAAATTTAATTCAAAAGTTATTGAAGACTCCCAATCATAGCTTTTAATTTTAGGCATTTTTTTCTCCTGTTTAATGTACTGGATAAGTATACCAACCTCCATTGTTTTTTAACATTCTCTTTACCAAATCCAAAGTAGTTAATGTATTCTTAGCTCCTTTTTTTACATTTCCACCTATTACAGAAACAATACTTTTTCCATTGGCATCAATAATAACCACATCATATCCATATGATTGTTTCTTTAAATACACTATTTTTCCACCTGGTTGATATAATTTATCACTCCAATTATCCACAATATCATCAATATCCTCCAGTGAATATTTCCGTTTCATTGTTTGATTTGCCGCATGTTCAGTAAACTCTCTTCCTCCTGGTGTCCTGTCACCTGTCTTTATTATAGTTTTACTGCTATCTTCGCTTACCCTTTTGACATCAGTTATACTATCATTTTTTACTTCTGCAGTTTTACATTTTAGCTTAACTTGCTTTTGATACCCACTCGGATCATAATACATTACCGGATTATTCCCACAATAGGCATACAGATTCAACCCATCTCCTCGATAAGTATCTTCCTGAGTAAACCTGCCTATCTCAGGATGATAGTACCTGGCTCGTAAATAGTACTGTCCTGTCTCTCTGTCATACTGCTGTCCGGTATAGAGGAAAGGGTTCTCTAAGGCTTCCTCTGTTTTCAGTAAATTCCCAAAGGCATCATAACGATAATGATTCTCTGCTTCTCCATCCCTTCCCGTCAGATAAAGAGTACTCCCCTGCTCATCTTTGTGGTAAGTATAGTAACTCCCCTCCTGCATCACTTCCACTTGAGACAGGCCATGGCCTCTCAGATATCGCTTGTCGGGTGTTTGACTTTGTGTCCACTCAGCCAGAATCTCTCCCTGATAAAACAAGAAGGTAGTCGTCACACCAGACTCCCTCACTCCTGCTCGCAGTCCTTCGCCATCATACAAAGCTTCCTGCTTTCTGCCATCGGGCAAGGTAATTGATTGCTGACGGTTGAGTAAATCGTAATGGTAATGGGTAGTTTTATCCCCCTCCTTTTGGTGAAGTAAACTTCCATTTTCGTCATAGGTGTATTCCATAACGAAAGAGGGATTCTTTTGCTGGATTAATTGGTTTCTTTCATTATAATCATAGGTAAT
>JAFXGR010000101.1 GCA_017520155.1 Lachnospiraceae bacterium | reverse complement strand
GTTGTAAAATATAACTATATGCATTAAGAAAAATTCATTTTTATTTATAATTATTTAGATAAGGGAAAATGGAGAAGGAGCATGAGTGACTATACGGTCAGAGGACGCTCTTTTCGTACACCTTCAGATTTTCAGGCGGCCAAAAGAGATGAACGAAAGATTCAGGCTGCCCTACAAAAGTATGAAACTGTTGATATAGCGGGAAAAGAGCATATTATAGGGGTTTTGAAACGAGGAGAATTAAAGTTTGAAACCCTGCTGGGAGAAGATTTTGTTGATGAAATGGAGGAGAGGCATCAACAGATTCTTCAGGAAGAAGAGAAGAATCAAAAAGGAAAAAAAGGGAAGAAAAATAAGAAGGGTTCAGGGGGAAAAAGCAGGACAAAAGAAAAAAAAGAAAAGGTTGTCAAGGATAAACCCCAAAAGGAAAAGAAAAAACTGGAAGATTATGATGCAGTGATGCAGCTGAAGATTAAGCAGGAAATCTATCTGCAGGAGAAGAAAAGAAGAAGAACTGTCTTTTTTTGTTCGGTAATTGCTGTTTTTTGTATCGGATATGTAATCTTTTATTATTATCTTTATGAACGTAATTCTTCAGAATATGAGCATTTAGCCAGTTTGAAAACAGAGACTGAACAAGAGGAAACAAAGGTACATATTAATTATACGAAAGAAGAAAAAAAAGAGCTTGTTTTATTAGAAAAGTATAAAAAATTGTATTCTCAAAATAAAAGTCTAATCGGATGGCTGAAAATTGACGATACAAATATAGATTATCCTGTGATGCAGACTGTCAATAATGAATATTATCTGGATCATAATTATAATCAAAAGTATGACAAAAACGGTTCCATTTTTTTAGATAAGGATTGTGATATTACCAATCCGGGAACCAATATGATTATTTACGGGCATCATATGAAATCCGGTAAGATGTTCGGTAAGTTAAATTTATACAGCAGTAAAGATTATTATGAGAAACACAAATATATCCAGTTTGATACAATATATGAAGAGGGAACTTATGAAGTGATGTATGTGTTTCGTTCTCGTGTTTACAACGAAAGTGATATTGTGTTTAAATATTATCAGTTCTTTGAGGCTTCTACGCCGGAGGAATTTGATTCCAATATGAAAGAAATGGCGAAAATATCATTATACGATACAGGAGTAAAAGCTACCTATGGCGACAAATTAATTACTCTTTCCACCTGTGATAATACAGAGGAAGACGGAAGATTTGTTGTAGTGGCAAAGAAAGTAAAATAAGATTTTACTAAAGGAGAAAAGGATCAATGGCAAAGACACAAAAAAGAAGAAAGAAAAATTTCAGATTACGCAGGTCTGTAAGACGAACCTTGGGGGCATTATTTTTAATGACTGCCATTATTGTTGCGGCAATCCCCTTCCCGGATGCTGCGGCGACGGAGGAAGTTCCACCAAATTCTGAAAAACAAGATAATTCATCTACAGTGGCATTTGTATATGGTGGAGAGGATCAGAAAGTTAAGGATTTAGACATTGAGGGTAATGCCCTAGAATTAGATGGAGTTACCAGAACATCCTCTACACTGGTTCAGGTTGGTACAAATTTAAAGTATGAATGGCAATATGAGTATCAGTTAATAAAAGATACTACAAATGCAGTAATCACAAAATATAATGATGCATACTCAGAAAAGAATATAACTCTTTCACCTACGGCTAATTCTAATACATATGTGTCTGTAAATAGCAGTGATTTTGATAGTTTTTTTAGTACTACTACTGATACATTACAGGTAACATATGATGATTGGGTATCTAATCCGCAAAGTAATGCTATTTTATCATTTAGTTATTATTTTCCCAAGTTATATAGTCAGTTTTTGGGAGATTGTGAATCATATAAAAAGTATCTTTCATTAACAGAGGAACAGCAAAAAACTTATAACGGTATAAAGGATAAAAATCTTGTGACAAAGACCGGTGAAGTAAAAACATTGGAAGATGCTACATTAAAAAAGGCTTATTATTGTGAATATCAATTACCGATTAAAAATAGTGGGTTAAATGGAATTAACAGAACGGATTACGAATTGATTCAAGCATTAAAGCCCACTGGTTTGACGTCAGGTATTATAAATGATGTAGTATACATATTAAAATTAAAGACAAATATTATTCCTCCCGGGGGATATGCAGCAGATAATAAAGGATATGTATATAGTGCTACAAATGAGGCATATGAAATAAAGGGAATTGGTAAGGATGCATTTAAGACTGTAAAAAGTGCGATGACTCTAGTATTACCGGATAACCTTTTATATATTGCAGATAGTGCATTTGAAGAATCATTTGTTACTGCTATTACAATTGGAAATGTTAAGCAAATTGGGAATAGAGCATTTAAAAACTCTCAGCTGGAAACAATTACTTGGAAAGATATTACCACTACGGCGGTAATAGGAGCAGAGGCATTTAGTAAAACAAATATTACATCTGTTTCTTTTCCTAGTTCAATATCTACTATTGGAGAAGGGGCTTTTTCCTTTAATCAAGATTTAGGTTCAATAAGCTTTAGTGACAAATCTAAAGAGACAACGATTGGTGCATATGCATTTTATGAATGTCCTAAGTTAGGAAATCTCGATTTGACGAATCATCAGATTACTGCGATGGGAGATGCTGCATTTGCTATCCAGAGTGTTGATAATGGGTATTGTCAGACTTTCAATTTTCCTGCAACTATTAGTGATGATGATAAATTAGGAGACTTTGTCTTAGCGGGAAGAAGTGGGCTGAAAAATGTTACTATGCCTTTGAATTTAGGGCTCAGAGAAGAAGCTAAGTTAAAAGATCATATTTTCCAGGGATGTTCCGGGCTTTCTTGTGTTACATTTCCGGATAATGGAAATGGTTCATCAGGGTATATAAGATTTAATGATACAATATTTAAGTCTGTAGCGAACCCCGAATTTTATGTGTATGGTCCTCAGTATGCTATGGATAATCAGACTAAAGCTTACCCACGAACTTCAACATGGGGATGTAAAATGGTGGATAATTCTCTGGTCCCTTATATGTATAAAGCTGATGGCAAGGAATTTTATGAAGTAAGTGATGGAAAATATGTTAAGTTAATAGATAGTCAAGGGATTTTACAGTCGATTGAATTAGTTGATAATAGTAGTACCGATTTATTTCCTCTTACAATAGAAGGAAATGTGGGAAATAGAACAGTTGTTGGGATTGCGGATGGATGCATAACAACTGATTTATTAAATCGTATTAATGGACTTCGAATTGAAGATGGAGTTGAAATTAAAGATATAGGAAATGGTGTGTTTGCTAACGCACCTGAGTTAGAAACCGTATATATCGGTGACAAGGTACAAACTCTTGGGAATGATATTTTTAACAATTGTGAAAAACTTAAAAAAGTTACCTTAGGAAAAGGAATTAATAAAATTGGAGATGGTGCATTTAAAGGATGTAAAAAGTTAACTAACATAGTTTTCAAAAAACCGGATAATCCGGAAAATTTCCCTGTTACAAATATAGGAAAAGAAGCATTTCAGATTGATGATCAAGAAAATATTAATGCAAAATTGATTTTTGAAGGCCTTATTCATCCTAGTTATGGTCCTTATGTTTATGCTATGGATCCGGAAACTTTTGTGAATCGTAGTGTGGGTTCGAGAGTATGTTATAAATCTGGGGATCCTATGGGATTGACAGTTATTTTAGATAATACTAATAATTACCCTACTTTGGTAGACTATAGAACATACAGTGATTTGCAGTATATTCCGGCTGCCCTTAATGGAAGTGATACAAAAGATTCCAATCTAAAGACAAAATATGAAGACCCTAATCAGGAACGATATATGACCAGTATGGAGAATGACATTATTCACGCACTATATAACGTTGTGATTCCAGAAGGAGTTAAATCTATTGATGTTTCTGGGTTTATTAATGGTGACTCTCTATCATTCGATGGTGATATAAATAGTAAGGATAAAAATGCAGTTAATGTAGCTTTGTATCTAAGTGAGAATGCGGAGGCTAATGGTGAATCTATAGGTTTAAATGCTGATAAGTTTGAAAGTTATCAGCAATATGGATTGTTTAATGGTGATTATCCGGACGATACAAATGATCAATCACAAGGAAATGATGTTGTAAAAACTGTTACTATGTACGATGTTGTGTATTTACCTAATGCAGATAAGTCAGTTTCTGATAACGGAATTAACCTTGGAGCATTTTATAACTGTGATAATTTAAGAGAAGTTGACTTGGGTGATGATATGCAGGATGTAGGTAGTGTTCCATTTTTGAGTAGCTATGAATTGCAGAACGTTACCTCAGGAAGCTTGAATGATTCTGGACAACCTAAGTATGAATGTGTTAACCAAGTATTATATGAGAATCTTGATGAGGGTACAAAGAAAATTGTCGAAATTTTAAGTTCTAGAGGAAATAATGGAAATACCCTTATGGAATTAGAGACAGATCCCTACTTGGAAAATGTATCTGAAATGGCAATGGGAGCTGGGGCAGATGTACCGGAGTTAAGTGTGGTAGATTTCACAGGTAATACAATACTTCGTGAAATTCCAGATAAAGCATTTATTGGAAGTAATCGAATAGATGTAGTTTTACCAAGTAGTATTAGAACTATTGGCTTGCAGTCCTTTGCTCAAAGTGGGGATGTAAGACTTTCCATCTATGGTAGAGAAGTAAGTTTGGCAACAGATGCTTTTGAGGATACTAAAAATGCTGTTGTTTTTGCATTTGATGATTCTGCGGCCTATAACACCGCAAAGAAAATTGAGTCTTTATATCCAAATGTTAGTGTAAGAGTTCTGGATAATGTTTATAGAGTCCAGTTCTTCGATTATGATGGAATTACTCCTTTATCAGAGGTTCAGTATGTAGAGCATGGAGGAAATGCAGAAGAACCGGAAGAGCCAATAAGAGAAGGTTATATTTTTAAAGATTGGAATAAGTCATTTAGAAATATTACGGAGGATACCGATATTATTGCACTTTATGATGTCGATCCTAACGGACCTTTGGCAGGTGGAGGTACTGGTGGTACCGGAGGCACGAATAAGCCTGGAGAAGGTAATGATGGAGTACAGGTACCTGGTGGAACGGATATTAATGGAGATGGTATTCCTGATTATGATGAAAACGGAAACAGACTTTATACCTTAACGGTAAGTAACGGTACTGGTGGAGGACGTTATCCTGCCGGTAAAAAAGTTGCCATTCAGGCAGGTGCAGCTCCCGATGGAGCAGGATTTACGCACTGGAGCAGTACTAATGCAGAGGTAATCTTTAATGATGCGACGAAGCCATCTACAACCTTAACTATGCCTGCAGCAGATACTACTGTAGTAAGCAACTTTGCAGGATATTACCGGCTTGATGTAGTTTATGGTAGTGGAAGCGGCAGTTACCCTGCTGGGGCGAAAGTTGAGATTAAGGCAGTAGATGCACCTCAGGGAAGAAGCTTTGCCAGCTGGAAGAGTTCTACTTCCGGATTAACTATTGAAAACTCCAGAAAGCAGACAACTACAGTTACTATGCCAAAGAGCAATGCAACAGTAACAGCAACTTATATGGATAATGGAAGTCTTAGTGGAAATTCAACAAATAAAAATTCTCAGAATGGTACTAGGGTACAGATTACAAAACCCGGCATACCAAATACAGACAAGGCATCTGCCTATGTTTCCGGATCCTCTGACAGTTTCATTGTAAAAATTTCAGAAAGCGCAGAGGCTACAGAGGCTGTACAGAAGGCTTTACAGGCAAAATATCCTGATATGACCAGGGTAAAATATTTTGCCATGGATATCAGCCTTTATGATGCTACAGGAACAAGAAAGATTACCGATACTACAGGACTTAAGATTAATATTACAATTCCTATTCCTGAAGCATTGAAAGAGTATGCAGGAAACAATAAGATTGCAGCTGTTGTAAATGGACAGATTGAGGATTTGGCACCTAAATTTGTAACAATTGATGGTGTTCCTTGTATTTCCTTTACCGCAACCCATTTCTCACCTTATACGGTATATGTGGATACTGCAAATCTGACAGTAACGAATACCTTGGATTCTACACCAAAGACAGGTGATGGAATTCACCCTAAATGGTTCTTAAGTATAGGACTGGCATGTATTTCTATGATTCTTTTCTTAAAGAAGGACAAGAAATATACAACAAGACTTTCCTAAACTTAAGGTAGCTGTTTTCCAGCTGCCCTAAGTGAAAAGAGAAGAAAGTAAGGATTATATTGATTTGAAAGTGAGAAACTTAATCTATTAAGTTTCTCACTGTTTTATAACCCTAAAATAGAAACTTAATTTAGTTGCAATATACTATAATTAGGAGAGGATTATGAGAATAATAAGAAAAGTAATTGGTACTTTACTTTTAATAACGGCAATTTTGGTGACACAGCTTCCTGTGGTAGAATTAAGTGCTACCTCTTCCTCGGATTTTCAGATGAATGGAAGTACCTTGGTGAAATATACGGGAACAGCTCCTGTTGTTACCATACCGGATACGGTAAAAATAATCGGAAGAGAAGCCTTTGCAAAGAATGAGTCCTTGACAGAGGTAAAGTTTGGAAAGAATGTAAAAGAGGTGGAGCAGGGAGCATTTCAGGACTGTGCCTACTTGTCAAAAGTAACCTTGTCAGACTCTGTGACTACTATAGGAAATGGAGCATTTACCAATAACGCTTCCTTAAAAAGCTTTCATATTACGAAAAATGTATCTAAAATAGGAAATGGTGTATTTGCCGGCTGTAAATTATTATCAACTCTCAGCATTGATAAAAATAACGGTTCCTTTTTGATTGATGAAAATGCGTTATATGATAAAAAGAAGGAAACCTTATTATGCTATCTGCAAGGAAGCAATAAAACAGAATTCTTAATGCCAAATTCTGTTCGTCAAATAGAGGCTTATGCATTCTGGGGAAATGACAAACTGCAGCAGGTAGCCTTAAGCAATAATTTGGAAGAAATTTCTTCCTATGCTTTTTCAAACTGTAAGAGATTAAGCAGTCTTACAGTCCCTTATTCTGTAAAAAACATTGATGCCAAGGCTTTTGAAAATTGTATTAGCTTAGGAATGGTAGAAATTCCTGCGTCTGTTAATTATATACATGCTACAGCCTTTGATGGCTGTCCTCAGTTAATTATTAAAGCAGATGATCCCAGTGTGGCCTATACATATTACCAGAATTGGAGGTCAACAAATGGTAGGGATAGCAGTATCGGGAGTGCAGTAGGTGATTCTTTAATTAATGCAGAAGGAAAAGTATTTGTTGTTGGAAGTGACGGACAATTAGTGGAAGTAAAAAGTGAGGATTCAGAAACCTCAGTAACAGCAGGTACAGATATTCCTGCTATTCATGATCCCAGTAATGTAGACTATATTCCGGCCTCTGATCCTTTATTGGAAGAGGAAGAAGGTATTTTAGGAAAAACTATGATAGTTGGCCAGAATGCCACTGTTTTGATTGATCCTTTACGACCTGTTGTTAATCAGCTTTCCCATCGTGCGGTAAGTATAGAGGAAGAAAAAGCAGCAGAAGAAAGAGTAGTTGAAAACGAGAAAGGTTCAGCACTTCCCAAATATGCAATTATTAATGAAAAGATTACTGACTATGCTTATTATAAAGATGGGGAGATGACTGCTTATGCTATTCCTGCCAACATAGAGTCTATTGGTGATTTTGCCTTTGCCAGAAGCGGTTTGGAAAGTATTAATATTCCCAATGGAGTAAAAACTATTGGTTATGCAGCTTTTTACCATTGTGATAATTTAAATGAGATCTCTATTCCTGCTTCTGTTACTTGGGTAGAACCATCAGCCTTTGCCTACTCAGCTTGGCTAAATAACTGGGCAAACAATCCTCAGGCAAGTGATTTTTTAGTTGTTGGTGACGGGATATTGATTGCTTATAAGGGACAAGAAAGTTATGTTGTTATTCCTGAAGAAGTGGAAACCATAGCTCCCGGATGTTTTATTGGAAGAGAAGAGATTACCGGAATTAAGATTCCTGATACAGTGACCATTATTGGAGAAGAAGCTTTTCAAGATTGTATTAATTTAACAGCAATTCATGGAGGAAGTTTTGTAAAGAAAATTGGGGACAGAGCTTTTGCCAATACAAATCTTCAAGAGGTAACCATTGGAGAATATGTGGAAGAGATTGGTTTAGGTGCTTTTTCCTGTGAAGGAAATCAAGGAAGAAAAGTAACTTTTCTTGGAGAAAAGTTACCTATAATTACCCATACGGAAAATACAGCCAAAATAGGACATAAAAATGCACAGATGCCTGTGTTTGCCGGAAATTGGACAGGAATAATTAAAAATGAAGATATTCTGCTGAAGGGAACAGTTTTAGAGGATACGGGATTAGGGCTTATGGGAAAAATTGTTACCGTGGATCCTGCCGGTAATCAGAAAAATGTTGCAGTATATACTCAAAAATCCTCTTCAAAAAATGAAATAACAGTTTCCAGCATGGTTTCCCAGTGGAACAGTAATGAAATTCAGGTAGAAGTAGGACATAGCGGAGAATATATATGTAAGATATCGGAGAAGGCAAAAGACGAAGTCCTTCCTGCTTTTCAAAGGGTATATGGTAAAATTGAACCGGAAATGATGGTACTGGATATTCAGCTTTTCGATCCTGCCAATATTGTTTCCTATAAGCAGTTTGGAAGTACACCTTTAACCATCACCCTTCCTTTACCTAAAAATATCAGTGGAAATACTGTTCATGTAGCAGCCCTGGATGGAGACGGACAATTGGAAAAATTATCTTCTGAATTGATTTCAGAGGGAGAAAATCATAAGATAAGATTTTCTACAAATCATCTCTCTACCTTTGCCATCTATGCCATGGGAGAGGATGGCAGTATTCAGATTGATAATGGTGTAGTTTTAAATCGTATTTCTACGCAAAAGGATTATACTCCCAACACAGGGGATAACAGTATTCATCCAAAATGGTTTGTTGCCCTTGCAATTTTTTCCTTAAGCATTGCCTTTTTTGCTTATAGGCCAAGACGAAAATATTGACACATTTTTATTTTTTTTGACATATCATAAAGAAAAAAGGAAGAGAATAACAGAATATTCAGTAACAGTTTGGCCTTATGCTTATTGTTATAATATTTATGTTTTAGCGGTTAGGAAATGCTGTGGTAAGAGTCAGAAAAGAAGTAAAATGTGATGATGAAATTCATAAGAGATATACCGGAAAACATGTTTCGGTAGCAATTTTAGATACGGGAATTTACTTACATCCGGATGTAGATTCCCGTATTATTTTATTTCATGACTTTGTAAATCATGAGAAGTATCCCTATGATGATTCAGGACACGGTACACATGTGGCAGGATGTTTGGCCGGTAACGGAAAATCATCAAAGGGAATATATCGAGGAATAGCACCGGAATGTAATTTAATAATAGGAAAAGTACTGGATAAAAAGGGAAGCGGAAGTATAGAAAATATGCTGGAAGGGCTATCCTGGATTTTAGAAAAAGAAAAAGAATACCAAATTAGGATTTTAAATATATCCATAAATTTTGATCGAAACATTAGTGGAGAAAAAATAAAGTCTTTAACTTCCATGCTGCAAAAAATTTCAGACAGAGGAATTCTTGTAGTAATTGCAGCAGGTAACAATGGTCCTAAAATTTATAGTATTTCTCCCATGGGAATGGGAAAGGATGTTCTTTGTGTAGGATGCTATGACAGAGATAAAAATGGGAAGGAAGAAGCTCTGTGTGAAAGCTATTCCGGAAGAGGACCGGGATTATTTGCCATTAAGAAGCCGGATATTGTAGCACCGGGAACAAGAATACGCTCTTTGGGCTGTCCTGATTCAGGAAAGAAAAAACAGGAAAGAACAGTTTACACCCTGCGCAGCGGTACCTCTTTTGCAACACCTGTAGTGGCAGGTGCAGCAGCCCTTTTGTTGGAAAAGGAAAGTCATTTAACCGGCAGAGAAATTAAAGAAAGAATATGTTACAGCGCTACAGACCTTAAGGAACCATGGAATAAACAAGGCTGGGGAATGTTAAATATAAAGAATCTTCTTAATCTCAGGAAATAGAAAGTCATTGACACATCTCGTATTATTGTATACAATTATACGAGATGTTTTTTATATATTAAGGAGGCAAAAGGATGAGCAGACAAGAAATATTCTTAAACAGACCGGTAACAGTGAATCCTAAAAATTATCTTTTGGAAATTGAGGAGCATATGTACATTTTGGATGATGTGGAAAAGCCCAATGTTTTTCGTAATATGTTTCCTTATTCGGAGATACCTAAAATCCCATTTAATGACAGAACTGTTCCCCATAATATGCCAAGAGACATTTGGATTACAGATACTACCTTTCGTGATGGTCAGCAGTCCAGAGCCCCTTATTCTACAGAACAAATTGTGACCATTTATGATTATTTACATAAACTTGGCGGCCCCAACGGAATGGTTAGAGCCAGTGAATTTTTCCTTTACAGCAAAAAAGACAGGGACGCAGTTTATAAATGTATGGAAAGAGGATATGAATTTCCTGAGGTAACCAGCTGGATTCGTGCCAGTAAGGAAGATTTTAAGCTGGTAAAAGAAATCGGAATGAAGGAAACCGGCATTTTAGTAAGCTGTTCTGATTATCATATTTTCTTAAAATTAAAAATGACCAGAAGACAGGCTATGGATCATTATATCAGTATTATTAAAGAATGCTTGGAAGAAGGGATCAGCCCTCGCTGTCATTTGGAAGATATTACCCGTGCAGACATTTACGGCTATGTAGTTCCTTTTTGCCTGGAACTGATGAAATTAATGGAGCAATATAAAATCCCCATTAAGATCAGAGCGTGTGATACCATGGGATATGGAGTAAATTATCCCGGGGCTGTAATTCCAAGAAGTGTTCCCGGGATTATCTATGCTTTGCATAAGCATGCAGGAGTTCCCCACTCTTTAATAGAATGGCATGGACATAATGATTTTTATAAAGCAGTAGTTAATTCTACTACGGCATGGCTTTATGGATGTTCAGGGGTAAATACCTCTCTTTTTGGAATTGGTGAACGAACAGGAAATACTCCTCTTGAAGCTATGGTATTTGAATATGCACAGCTTAGGGGAGATTTAAATGGTATGGATACCACGGTAATTACAGAGCTGGCAGAATATTATGAGAAGGAAAT
>JAFXGR010000100.1 GCA_017520155.1 Lachnospiraceae bacterium | reverse complement strand
TTAGTACCCTGTATTTCTACAACGCACCGAGTTTAGCTACACGGCTCACTGGCAATTACCGTGACCGGACTTACACCGGCAAGTGTGGTCCAGCTTCGCTGGACACACCACGCAAAAAAGGTCCTACTGAAAACTTCGTTCAGTAAGACCTTTTCTATTGGACTTAACTTCAAAACCACTCGCTAATCTTAAACAAATACGTTTAGCAAAGTGTTATCAAATTGTTATCAAACCATTTCACAAGATGTCTCAACCCCGCATAAATACTGAGGTTTTCGATTTCTTGCTACTATTCAAACTCAATCGTAGCAACAGGTTTTTTTGTAATTTCATATACAACTCTGTTGATACTTGGAACTTCTTCTGTAATTCTGTCCGCAATTTTTTCTAAGATATCATAATCAATTCTTTCAATAGAAGCTGTCATGGCATCAATAGTATTTACAGCACGAATAACGCACATATATCCCATACTTCTTTCGTGATCTCTTACCCCTACTGCCTTGAAATCCGGCACTACGGTAAAATACTGCCATACTTTCTTATCCAAACCGCATTTTGCAAATTCGTCTCTTAAAATGGCATCAGATTCACGAAGTGCTTCTAATCGTTCACGAGTGATGGCACCAAGACATCTTACTCCAAGTCCCGGGCCGGGGAATGGCTGACGGTAAACCATTTCTGCCGGAAGACCAAGTTCTACACCGCAGGCACGAACTTCATCTTTAAACAGCTGTGCTAATGGTTCCACTAAAGCGAACTGTAAATCTTCAGGAAGACCACCTACATTGTGGTGAGACTTTACGCATTTTGCAGTTTTTGTACCGCTTTCAATGATATCAGGATAAATAGTACCCTGTCCTAAAAATTCAATACCCTCCAGCTTTCTGGCTTCTTCTTCAAATACACGGATAAATTCGCTTCCGATAATTTTTCTCTTTTCTTCCGGATCAGCAACACCTGCCAATTTATCTAAGAATCTGTCTGTAGCATCTACATAAACAAGATTTGCATCTAGCTGTTTTCCAAATACTTCTACCACATTTTCAGACTCATTTTTTCTCATTAAACCATGGTTAACATGAACACAAGTCAGCTGCTTACCAATTGCCTTAATTAAAAGAGCCGCCACTACGGAAGAATCTACTCCACCGGATAATGCCAAAAGAACCTTTTTATCTCCAACCTGCTTACGTACCAGTTCAATCTGATCTTCCACGAAGTTTTTCATATTCCAGTTTGCCTGTGCCTTACAGGTAGTAAAAAGAAACTCTTTCATTACTTCATCAGAAGGTAAGGTATCATACTTCACCTCACATTTGCTTTCCGGATAATCGATGGAAATAATGGGAAGATCCAAAGAGTATAACTCGTCCAAAACTACAACTGCAGAACCATCTACCACTCTGTTTTCACCGCCGTTTAAAATAACACCCTTTACGTTGTCAAGTTCCGTTAATTCTTTGGCTGTAATATCATGGGGATGGATTTCACTGTAAACACCCAAGTCTCGAATCTGACGAGCCACTACAGTATTTTGGGTACTGCCTAAGTCAAGAATAACAATCATATCCTGTTTCATGGTATATCTCCTTTTACATCGTTTAAAGCTGACTGCACCGGTGTTATAGGTAAAGACCGGTTAGTTTAACCATTTCATAACTACTTAGAATCTTGTAATTCTGTAAAATTATTTTTCTCTAAGCCGTTACTAATTACTTTCTTAGTTTATTACAAATAAGAAAATATGAAAAGCATTTTTTCATTGCATAATTTAATTTTTTAGATTATTCTATCAGTAGAATATTTAGATAATTTTCTTTGTATTCTTTAAAAAAACTGTTGATTTTATCTCTTTAGATATATAATGATATACTTTTTTATTGTATATTTAAAATCAACAGATTATTGTTTTTCTGTAACTATTCAAGATAGCAGCAATAGGGAAAACAGGTATCAGAAGCTTTCTTTCACAAGATTATTTTTACCCATTTGTATTAGACGGAAAATACCAATATTTTACCTGTATACCAATATTTTGCCTGTAATGAATAGTTATAATTTAATCTATGAAAACTTATGGAGGATGAAACAATGGGAAGAACAGCAAAAGAGATTATGCAGATGATTCAAGATAACGAAATTCAGATGGTAGATTTCAAAATAGTGGATATTAATGGGCAGTTTCGTCATGTAACCATTCCTGCATCACAATTTTCTGAAAATACATTAAAGGATGGGATTGGATTTGATGCTTCCAATTACGGATATGCAGTTGTAGAAAAAAGTGATATGGTATTTATTCCTGATTTGGATACAGCTTTGGTAGATCCCTTCTGCCAGATTCCTACCTTATCCATTACCGGTAATGCAATGATTATTGATTATCCTTCCAATCGTCCTTTAGACCAATATCCCCGAAATATTGTACAGGCTGCAGAGCAATATATGAAAGACAGTGGTATTGCAGATACTATGCTTATCCTTCCTGAGTTTGAATTCCATTTATTTGATCAGGTTGGCTGGAATGTGGAACCCAATGATATCGGTGTATCCATTGATGTGGAACAGGCTTACTGGAACAGCGGTGCTCAGGGACAAGGTTGTGTAGTCCCTCACCAAAAGGCTTATCACATAGCTAAGCCCTTTGACCGTTCCTATGAATGTCGTTCTGAAATGTGTCTTCAGATGGAAAAGGCAGGTATTCCCATTAAATACCATCACCCTGAAGTAGGAGCTGCAGGGCAGTTTGAAATTGAACCGATGCTGGGACAGATGTCCACCATGGCAGATGCTACCATGATGATTAAATATATTATCCATAACACAGCATTAAAATACGGAAAGGTAGCCACCTTTATGCCTAAGCCTGTTTATCAGGAAGCCGGTAATGGTATGCATGTTCATATGCTTTTGTTAAAAAATGGCCAGCCGGTATTTTCTGACGATAACGGCTATGCTCACTTAAGCGAAACAGCTCACTATTTCATGGGAGGGTTATTAAAACACATTTCTTCTCTTTGTGCTTTAACTAATCCCAGTACCAATTCCTTCAAACGACTGGTTCCCGGCTTTGAAGCTCCCGTAACCGTGGGATACGCAACCTCCAATCGAAGCGCTGTAATTAGAATTCCTGCTTATGCCAAAACACCTGATCTTCGTCGTTTCGAGCTTCGAAATCCTGATGCTACCTGTAATCCTTATCTTTGCTACGCAGCAATTTTAATGGCAGGATTAGATGGGGTAAAAAATAAAATTGACCCTCATGCCAACGGCTGGGGTCCTTACGATATGAATCTTTATTCCTTATCAGAAGAAGAAAAAGCAAAATTAAAGGCTTTACCTACCAGCTTAGATGCTGCTTTGGATGCTTTGGAGGCAGACCATGATTATTTAACTGCGGGAGGAGTTTTCCCCAAACATTTAATTAAAAACTTTATTGCCAATAAGAGAAAGGAATGTGCTGAAATGGCTAAAATTCCTCATCCTGCAGAATTTGCCAAATATTTTAATCTGTAAAATGCAAAAAACTGATTAATAAAAGCTCAAGAAAACCAACCTGTTTTGCTAAAGGTTGGTTTTTCTTGAGCCTTTGATTTCTCTTTAACTATTGGGAAACTTACACAACCACCTGTGCTCTGCTGCCTCCTGCTTTATCCTTGGTTACCACAATCTGCTTATCAATTTTTTGCTTTAGCTCTCCCACATGAGAAATAATTCCCACAAGACGATGATTGTCCGCCAGCTGGCTAAGGGCCTTCATGGCCTGAGAAAGAGAATCTTCATCTAAGGAACCAAAGCCTTCATCCACAAACATTGTCTCCAGCTTAATTCCTCCGCAGGAGGACTGAATTTCATCAGAAAGTCCCAAGGCTAAGGCCAGAGAGGCTTTAAAAGCTTCTCCTCCGGAAAGGGATCTTACACTTCTTTCACTGCCGTTATAATGGTCTATCACATTTAAATCCAATCCGCTTTGTCCCTGTTTAGTCAGAGCTTCTTTACTTCGTATAAGATCATATTGTCCCTCAGTCATAATCATCAGACGGACATTTGCTCTGGCAATAATACGGTCAAAGTAATTCATCTGAATATAGGTTTCCAACATAATCTTTTCTTTTCCTGCCAAGGTGCCGTTGGCTGTATTAGACAGATTTTTTACCCAGCTGTATTTCTTCTCTAGTTTTTGCAAAGCTTCTGATTTTTGTAAGATATGGTGCAAAGCCTCTTTATTTGCCCGTATTGCACTATGAACTCTCTTTTCCTCTTTTTCTATCCTTCCCTGCTCTTCTTCCAAGTATCTTTGCTGCTGCAGTTCTAGCTCCAGCTGAATATTCTCCCTTCCTTCCAAACGCTTTAAAATTTCCTTTTTAGCAGAGGTTAAGGAAATCAGCTGCTCTTTACAGCCATTCCACTCCCTTTCTTTTTTTTCCAACTGCATTTGTCTTCTCCTAATATTGTCCATCAGCTGTTGTATTACTTCTTGTGCTTTTTCTTTAGATTCATAGAGAAGTTTTTCTTTTAATATGATTAACCGTTCCTTCAGGGTTTCATTTTCTCCCAGTCTTTTGCCTGACTCCTCTTTTAACTGCAGACTCTTTCTTTTCTCTTCCTCGATGGCTTTTTCTCTTGCCGGAATGATTTTTTGCAGATATTCTCTTCGTTGCAGTTTTTGGCTTTCTTTTTCTATTTCTTTTTCTATCTTTTGACCTTCTTCTCTGATGGCCAGAGCCTTCTCCTTTACTGCCTGGGATAAATTTTCAAAGGACTCTTCTCCCATCAGCAAGCTCTTTGCCACTTCCACTGCTTTCTGTTTTTCCTCCAGGGCACCTTTAACAGTCCCTGCCTTTTGGCTGGCAGCCTTTACCTCTTCATTTTCCTTTGTTATGGTTTCCTGCAATTTTTCCAATTCCTGCCGATTTGGTACATAAGAAGATTTAGGCGCCGGCTTTGGATGATCCACTGCTCCGCAAACAGGACAGGGCTCTCCCTCCTTTAAATTTTCTGCCAAAATTCCTGCCTGGGCATCTAAATAAGCTTTATTTTTTACCCTGAAATCTGCTTCTGTTTTCTCCAGCTTTTCTGCCTTTTGTTTATAAACTGTCACTTCCTTTTGATAGGTATCCTGTAATTGCTTTGCCTCTTGTATTTGATAAAATAATGTCCTTAAGCTTTGGTACTGTTCTTCCTTTTTCTTTTTTTCTGCCTCCAGACGAACTTTCTCTTCCCCTGCTTTTTGTAAGCCTTTTTCTTCCTCCCGGAAAAGAATAAGCTCCTTTTCCAGCTTATTTATTTCTTCCTCATTTTTACAAAGCTCTTCCTTAGCCTTTTGTAAAAAGTTTTGGTTTCTGACCAACTGAAGGTTTCCTCTTTCTAATTCATCATACTCAGCCAAGGCTGCCTTTATTTCTCCCAATGTCTGGCTGTCCCTCTTACTCTCCTCCTGCTGACCTTTAGCTTCTTTATACCCTTCCTCCAATTGAACAGACTGTAGGGTCAGCTGTTCATATCTTCTTTCATTTTCTTCCAGCTCTTTTCCTGCTCTAACTGCCTCTTTTCCTTTGATGATTCTTGCCTTTACCTCATCCAATTCTTTTTGCAGTTTTCTTCTTTTTTCTTCTAAACGCTTTTCCTTTGCCCCTTCTTCCTCCAGCAGTTTTTCGATAAGCTTTAGGGTGTCTTCTATGGTAAGCTCTCCTTTTTTTGCCTGTTCTGCCAAAGGATGATACACCAAATCCTCTTCACAAACAATCCCTCCCATATACTGTAAAATACTGTTTCTGAGAAAAGTACATTCCTCTCCCACAGCACCGGACTCTTTTTTTAATCGTTCCTGAAGTCTGGAAAATCCTTCTGTCTTAAAGATATGACGAAAGATTTCCATTCTCTCTTTCGTTGAGGCCAAAAGAAGTTTTAAAAAATCTCCCTGAGCAATCATGGCAATCTGACAAAACTGATTTCGGTCAATTCCCATGACATCTTTTACTGCCTGATCTACCTCTTTAATTTTTGTCACTACTCTTCCGTCAGGATAGATAAACTGTGCTCCTGCCAGCTGTTTTGTGGTTCCCTCTCCCCGTTTATTTGCCCTCTCATATTCCGGATTTCGTTGTACCACATATTTCTTTCCATAATAATCGAAGGTAAGCTCTACCTGCGTGGGCACATCCGGCTGTGCATATTTGGAGCGAAACATGGAAACCTCCCGATTATTTCCGCTGGGGTTTCCGTAAAGAGCATAAGTAATGGCATCAAAAATGGTGGTTTTTCCCGCTCCCGTATCTCCTGTAATTAAATAAATTCCCCCTGTCCCCAGTTTGGTAAAATCAATTTCAGTCTTATCAGCATAGGGTCCAAAGGCTGATAGTTTAAGCATGAGAGGTCTCATTCTTCCTTCCTCCAAATCTGTTCTATAATTTCACTAAGAAAATGCTTTTGTTCTTCACTTAGGGGCTGACCGTTTTGCAGCTCATAAAAGGTATCAAAATGTTCTATCGGCGTCTTTTGTGTTACCTGTTTTGCTGCTTCCATGGGCGCCTGATGTTTTGTACGAAGATTGTCATAATCCAGCTTCATAAGGTTTTTATAAATCACCCGAAGCTTCATTAATACCTCCGGTATATCTTCCTCATCAGTTAAGGTAATATGAACATAATCCTCCTGATAGCCGGTATTCTCATAAAAGCTTTTTCTAGTCAGCTCCTCATAAGTTCCCCTAAGTTCCACCATATCTCTTCTTGGGATTAAGGGAAGTTGTTCAATATGGTAATCTCCTTTTTTCCCCAGTTCTACCAGGGTTGCTGTTTTTTCGTCCTTTGCTTCGGAAAAGGAATATTTTAACGGAGTTCCGCTGTAGCGAATCCATTCCTCCCTACACTTTTGGGGACGGTGAAGATGCCCCAGGGCTACATAATCAAACTGCTGAAAAATTTCCACCTCCACATGATCTGTTCCTCCCACGGTGATTTCCTCTGATTCCGAGGGAACTCCTCCTGTTACAAACTGATGGGTTAACAGCACGTTTCGTTTTGTACAGTCAATGTTCATCTCCTCCACTACCTTTTTTATGGCCTCATGGTATGTGGTAATTTCTTCTTCCGGAAAGTATCTTCTAACATTAGCAGGCTTTAAGAAGGGAAGAAGATAAAAGAAAATTTCTCCATATTCATCTTCCAATACCACAGGCTCCACCTTTCCCTGATACACGGGAGAAAGATATATTCCGCTTCCTTTCATTAATCTTCCTCCAAAGGCAATTCTCTCAGAGGAATCATGATTTCCACTGATAATCAGCACCTTAAGATTTCTTTTCCACAATCTGTATAAAAAATCATCAAATAATTCCACTGCTTCAGCAGGAGGAACTGTTTTATCATAAATATCCCCTGCAATTAAAATTACCTGGGGACTATACTCATCAATTAAATTTATTATTTTTGTAAGAATATATTTTTGATCTTCCAACAGGGAAAACTCATTTACACGTTTTCCTAAATGAAGATCTGACAGATGCAGTAACTTCATTTCCTTCTCCTTTTCCTACTCTGTTTTCCTTATTTTTCATCATACCACAATTTTTTCCCTAAAAGAAAGATAATCCCTTCCTCTCTCCACAAGCTTTCATATAATTTAATTGTTCCTTCAGGCTCCTGTCAAAAAAACTGTAGAAAAACAACGTCAAAATTACCAAAAAAACTGCTTTAATTGACTTTTTTTAAGTACATAATAAATATTACTTGACAACATATTAACGAAATGTTATTTTAAACTGGACAAAAGAAGTCAACTTTGAAAATAAAGCTTTAGACATAACAAATATCATAAGATGAAAGAAAAAGGAGAAGAAAATGAAAACTGTTATTATTGGTTCTAACCATGCCGGAATTGCTGCTGCAAATACTTTATTAGATAACTACAAAGATCAGGAAGTAGTAATGCTTGACCGCAATACTAACTTAAGCTACTTAGGTTGTGGTACTGCTCTTTGGGTTGGTCGTCAGATCGATTCCTATGAAAAACTTTTTTATACCAATGAAGAAGCTTTCTGCAAAAAGGGAGCTACTATCCACATGGAAACAGAAGTAGACAGAATTGATTTTGCAAAAAAAGAAGTTTACTGTACAAAAAAAGACGGCAGCACCTTTACTGAATCTTATGATAAGCTGATTCTTGCTGCAGGTTCTTTACCTATTATCCCTCCTATTGAGGGAAGAGATTTAGAAGGAATCCACTTCTTAAAATTATTCCAGGAAGGACAAAATGTAGATAAAGAACTGAGCAAAGAAGAAGTAAAAAATGTTGCTGTTATCGGTGCAGGATACATCGGTGTTGAAATTGCAGAAGCTGCAAAAAGACGTGGAAAAAATGTTATGCTTTTCGATGTAGAAAAAACTTCTCTTTCCAGCTATTATGATGAAGACTTCACCATCCACATGGATGAAAACTTAAAAGCAAACGGAATTGAACTTCACTTTGGTGAAAAGGTAACTGCTTATAAGGGAGAAGGACGTGTAGATACTTTAGTAACTGATGCTGGATCCTACTCTGTAGATTTAGTCATCAATGCTATCGGTTTTGGTCCTAACAATCTTCTTGGAAAAGATCATTTAGAATTATTTGCCAATGGAGCATACCGCGTAGATTCTCACCAGCAGACCAGTGATCCTGATGTATACGCTATTGGAGACTGTGCTTCTATCTACTCCAACGCTCTTCAGAAGGAAACTTACATTGCCCTTGCTACTAACGCAGTTCGTACCGGAATTATTGCTGCTCATAATATTGGAGGAACACCTTTGGAAGCTATTGGTGTGCAGGGATCCAATGGTATCTCTATTTTTGGCTACAACATGGTATCCACCGGTTTATCTGTAAAAGCCTCTAAGAGATTTGGTCTTGAAGTTGAGTACACAGACTTCGAAGATTTACAAAGACCTGCCTTTATGACAGAAAATGCAAAAGTACAGATTCGTATCGTTTATGAAAAAGACAGTAGACGTATTGTAGGTGCTCAGATTGCTTCTAGAGAAGATGTTTCTATGGCAATCCATATGTTCTCTCTTGCAATCCAGGAAAAAGTTACTATTGATAAATTAAAATTATTAGATATCTTCTTCCTTCCTCACTTCAATCAGCCTTACAACTACATCACTATGGCTGCTCTTGGTGCAAAATAAATTATTTTATGATAAAAAACTCCTCTGTGGGCAAGCTGCCCACAGAGGAGTTTTTCATTTACTTGTTACTATTCACAGTTTCTATGAATAGTAACATTTTCTTTTTTATTCTACACTCTTTAAAGCTTCTACGGGATCAATCACATTCAGACTTTGATTGGTCAGAAGCTGTACAATCAGAGCAAAAGTCAAGGCAATGACTGCACAGATTCCATAGCTTCTTGGATAAATAGTTACCGCAAAATAGATAGAAGGCATTTTCAAAATCTCCGTCAGCATACTGCTTAAGGCAGCCCCTAAGGGAAGACCAATTCCAATTCCCATAAGGGTTAAAATGATAGTTTCCTTATTTACATGAGAATGTACCTCTCGATCAAAAAATCCCAACACCTTAATGGTTGCCAGTTCTCGCTCCCGTTCTGAAATATTAATGGAAGCCAAGGTAAATAAAACTACAAAGGCTAAACCTGCTGCCAGTATCAAAACTACATAAACCACCAGATTAATTAAGGTAAATGCTGCTGAGAAGCCATCTTTTAATTCCTGGGTACTAAGAGAAGATAAAATCCAATCCTCCTTGGCCAATTCATCCGCAAAACCAATGGGATTCTGGAGGTCTGAGGATAAATGAGCTAAAATTCCATTAGGCTCATAGAGACCAAACAGCTGTTCATAAGTATCCCTTGCCATATAAATATTGTTTCCCAAATAATTTTTTACAAGACTTGTAATTCTTACCTCTTCTTGTGTCAAATCCAGTCGTTGCAGCAATACTCCGTCTCCTTCTTTTACATCTAACATTTTTGCTGCATTCTCCGTTACATAAATTCCTTCTTCTAAGGATAAAATAGGATTTCCCTCTTCATCTTCCAGAGAAACATAGTTCAGGAAATCTTCTCTTTCTTCAAAAATCATTAACTGTACCTTTTCCGTATCCTTCTTCTGATTTTTAATCTTTATAGATTCTACCTGGAGATTTACGTAATCTGTAATTTCCGTGGAGCTATCCGCATACTGTAATAATTTCTCATTATTTTCTTCACCGGCTACTGCCAGTAAGTCATATTGATATACCTTCTCATACTGAAGAGGCATTAACTCTGATACTGAGTCCTTAATCGCAAGACCAAATACCAAAAGTGCCGTGCACCCTGCAATTCCAAACAGCGTCATAAACATTCTCTTTTTGTAGCGAAACAGATTTCTTGCCGTTACCTTATTCAAAAAAGACATACGCCTCCACAAAGGTACTATATATTCCAAAAAAACCCTGGTTCCGGCTCGAGGTGCCTTAGGTCGCATTAAATGTGCCGGAAGATGACGTACTTCGTGATAACACGCAAAGACTCCAGCCCCCACAATTCCTATAAGAAAAAGAGCTCCGGCTATAGTTCCCAATAAAGGATTAAAGCTTAAAATATACTCCGGAAAAAGGTACATTACTCTAAAAAATACAAAGAGAATTTCTGGTAATACTACAAAGCCTCCAACATTTCCCAAAACTGCTCCTATACCACTGGCAGCCAAGGTATAGGTCAAATATTTTTTCCCAATTTCATCATCCTGAAAGCCCAAGGCTTTATAAGTTCCAATCAGTCCTCTTTCTTCTTCCACCATTCGCGTTACCGTCGTAAGACTCATTAAAATAGCTACAATAAAGAAAACCACAGCAAACACAGTAGCCAATGATTCTATGGCTCCTGTATCACTTTTTACATTACTATATCCACTAAGAGAGGAACGATCCTGAACATACCATTTCGTCATATCAATCTTTGATACTTCAGCCTTGGCATCAGCAATTTTTTTCTCCGCATCCTCCTTTTTTTCCAAATATTCCTGCTGATGTTGAGCTAATTCCTGCTCTCCCTCTGCTATTTCTTGTTCCCCCTCCAAAAGATCTGCTTCCCCTTCCAACAGTTCCTTTCTTGCATCGGAAAATTCCTGATGTGCTTTTGCCTCGTTTTCCTCCAGTTCCTTCACTCCATCCTGGTACTTTTGATAATTCTCAATTACCTCTGCCCTTCCTGCAGAAAGCTGTTCTCTTCCTGCCAAAAGATCCTGCTCTCCTGCTTCCAGCTTTGCCCAGCCTGCTGCAATTTCCTTCTCTGCATAGCTTCGCTGCTCTTCCAAGGTCTGAACTGCTTTTTGAAGAATGGAAGCAGTAGCATTACAGGTGGCCTGTCCGGTAGCCATGGAAAGCAACTCTGTTCTATCAGCCATTCCCGGAATCATACCGGAAGAGATCAGCTGCTCTAATCCTATATTAGAGGTTAATTCTGTGGTTAAAAAAGCTAAATTCTCATTATATCCTGTAACCGGATCTGCCATAGCCTGCTGCAAGGCTTCCCCTATGGCAGCCTCTATCCTTGCCGGATCCTCTTCTCCTCTTTCCATCAAAGGAGCCATCGTCTTTGCTGCAATTTCTGTGGTTTGTTCCACATAAGCATTCCAGGCAGTTTCCAAAGACTCACTCCAAGGACTTCCCATGCCTTCTAAGGCAGCTTTAATCCCTTCCAACGCCTGTGTCAGCTGTTCTGTCTTTGCTTGATTTTCCTGCTGCTTTTGCTGTAGATTAATTTCTGCTTCCAAAAGTTGTTGCCTGACCTCTGCCTCCTTTGCTCGAAGAAGTTCTTTTCCTTCTTCCAACTGTGCTTCTCCAATATTAATCTGTTTTTCTGCCTCATTTAAAGCAACCCAACCCTGATTTAACTGCTCATAGGCATCAGCCAGTTCTGCCTTAGCATCAGCAATTTCCAAAAGAACCTCCTGCTCCTTCTCTTCCAGCTCTTTTTTTCCATCAGCCAGTTCTTGCCACCCCTCTGCTATTTCAATCTTTCCATCCTCCAATTCCTTACCGGCGTCGGATAACTCCTGTTCTGCTTTGGTAAACTCTTCTCGCATTTCTCCTTCTTTTTCTTCTATTTTTTCATAAGCCTCACCTGTAATCTGAACATATCTTGCCCTTTCTCTTTGTTCCACAATATCCGATTCTATGGCTTCTATGACAGACAATACCTTCCCTTCATATTCAGGAGAGTAGCAAAGAAGAGGACCTCCTTCCTCCAAAGAAGCATAGACAGCAGAATAGACCTCTGTTTCCACAGCCTCCCTGATTACAAAAAAGGTATAATCTGCATTTGGTGTAGCACGAAAGGCTGCTGAACCATCTGCATTATTAATATCCATTACATCAATTATGGTTCCTGTAATCTGAAACCGGGTAATGGGAAAATTGGAACCTTCTTCTTCCACAGAAAGTTCATCCTCTGCTTCTTCTTCCTGCTCTTTTTCTCTCTCTTCAATTTCCAGCCAATCACCAATTTTTTTACCTGTATCTCGCAAATAGGCAGCTGTAACTGCAATCTCTTCTTTTCCTTTTGGTAGTCTTCCCTCTACCAAATAGGGCTGATTTAACCCTTGGTTTTGAAAGATTTTTATTTCTGCTGTCTTATTTATCTCCCCTTTTTTTGTATGAACTACTTCACTATAGCTTCCTTCTGCCAGCTCTATTCCTTCCATGGATGCAATCACTTCCACATCCTCTTTTGTTAATCCCAAGGTGGACATAATACTTACATCAAATAATCTTTGTTCATCATAAAACCGGTCTGCAGATAAGCGTAAATCCTCACAGCCTGCCTGTAGTCCGGTCATCATGGTAACTCCTAAAATGGTGATGGTCATAATGGAAAAAAAACGTTTCTTTTCTTTTCCTATGGTTCTTAAAATATCCTTCACCGATGCCTTTAACATATATATCTTACTCCTCTTGGTAACCCTTCCCTCTTTTGCGGTTACCCTGCTTGTGCTAAAATTTCTTACTCTTTCCCATAACCTTTTGTGCTGCTACCACTCAATATTCTCTATTGGCGTGGGATTTTCATTGGTGCTCATTTCCACAACCTTTCCGCTTTTAAAACGAATTAATCTGTCTGCCATAGGCGCCAGGGCAGAATTATGCGTAATCAAAATCACCGTAATCTTATCTCTTCTGCAGGTTTCCTGTAACAGCTGTAAAATCTGTTTTCCTGTAGCATAGTCCAAGGCTCCTGTAGGCTCATCACAAAGCAATAACTTAGGATTTTTGGCCAAAGCTCTGGCAATAGCTACTCGTTGCTGCTCTCCTCCGGAAAGCTGAGAAGGAAAATTTCCCATACGCTCTTTTAACCCTACCTTTTCAAGGGTTTTAGCCGGATCCAAAGAATCCTTGCATACCTGAGCTGCCAGCTCTACATTTTCCAGTGCTGTGAGATTAGGTACCAGATTGTAAAACTGAAATACAAAGCCAATATCTGTTCTTCGATAGGCCGTCAGCTGTCGTTTTTTGTATCCGGAGATATCCACTCCGTCTACCATTACCTGCCCTGAAGTGGGAATATCCATTCCTCCCAGAATATTTAGCGCTGTAGTTTTTCCCGCTCCGGAGGAGCCAAGAATAACCGCTAATTCTCCCTGTTCCACAAAAAAATCGGCTCCATCAAGGGCCTTAATTTTTGCTTCTCCACTTCCATATTCTTTTCTCACTTCTTTAAATTCTATATATGCCATACTATTTTCCTATCTCAAACATTGATACAGCTTTTTTACTTTTTATACTTAGTATAAAAAACGCAAGATATTACTTCAATACTTTTTAATAACTTTTAGAAATAAAATATTTTCAAGAAGAAAGAAATATGATAAAGTGATACTGTTTGGAGGTGTTGGCAAAGACTTCCAAATGCTTGTCATATAAAAACAAATAGAAATTTAATTCATTAAGCACCAAGAATGGAGGAGACAATGAAAAAAATTTACGAGGGAAAGACAAAAGATGTATTTAGCCTTGAAAATGGAAATGTGATGTTAAAATTCAAAGATGACTGTACCGGAAAAGACGGTGTATTTGATCCCGGTGAAAATTCTGTTGGTTTAACCATCGAAGGAATTGGAAAAGCAAATCTTCAAACTTCTATTCATTACTTTGAATTATTAAAAGAAGCAGGAATTAAAACCCATTACGTAAGTGCAGATGTTGAAAATGCTACCATGGAAGTTCTTCCGGCTACCGTATTTGGACATGGTCTTGAAGTAATCTGCCGTCTGGTTGCAACCGGAAGTTTTATCCGCAGATACGGCGAATATATTGCTGATGGAACTGTACTGGAAGGCGGCTATGTAGAATGTACCTTTAAAAACGATGCTTTAGGCGATCCTCTGGTAACAGGAGAAGGTCTTGCCGCTCTTGGCATTATGACCCCTGAAATGTTTGAAAGCATGAAGGAACAAACCTTAAAAATTACCAAAATTGTTGCTGATGACTTAAAAACTCTAGGACTTGATTTATGGGATATCAAATTCGAATTTGGATACAACAACGATGAGGTTATCCTGATTGATGAAATCGCTTCCGGAAATATGCGTGTATATAAAGATGGAACTATTGTAGATCCTGTAGAATTAACAAAAATTATTAATAACAGATAATGTGACCGCCCCTCAATTTGAGGGGCGTTTATATCATTTCAAAGGGGGTTATGTACAAATGACTATAAAAGAAGTATTAGATCTTGCTAAAGGAAATATGGGAGAACACTGTAAAACCTGCTATATCTGTAATGGGATGGCCTGTAAAAATACCATCCCCGGTCCGGGAGCTAAGGGACTGGGAGGAGGTGCCATTCGCAACTACCAAAAATGGCAGGAAATCTGTGTAAATATGGATACTATCTGTGAAAACAAACCGGCAGATACTACCTTTAATTTCTTTGGAAAAAGTTTTAAAATTCCTGTTTTTGCCGGTCCTGTAGGTGCCATGCAGCTTCACTACGGCACAAAATATACTGATATGGAATATAATGATCTTCTGGTTTCCGGCTGTGCCAAGGCAGGGATTGTAGCCTTTACCGGTGACGGAACCAATCCGGATATTGTAAAAGCTGCTGCCAAAGCCTTAAAGGCTGCTGATGGTTGTGGTATTCCTACCATTAAACCATGGAATACCTCTACCATTGAAGAAAAAATGGCTTTAGTAAAAGAAGCTAATCCTCTGGCTATTGCCATGGATATTGACGGAGCAGGTCTTCCTTTTTTGAAAAACCTTACTCCTCCTGCAGGAAGCAAAACGGTGGAAGAATTAAAGGAAATTGCTGCTATGTGTGAAAAACCCTTTATTTTAAAAGGAATTATGACACCAAAAGTTGCCTTAAAGGCTCTGGAAGCCGGCGCCTCTGCCATTGTGGTTTCCAACCATGGAGGACGTGTACTGGATCAGTGTCCTTCCACTGCGGAAGTTCTTCCTTCCATTGTAGAGGCAGTAGGGGGAAAAATGAAAATTCTGGTAGATGGCGGTATCCGCACCGGTGTAGATGTATTTAAAGCCCTTGCTCTTGGTGCCGATGGTGTGCTTATTGCCCGTAACTTTGTTAATATGGTATATGGTGCCGGTACCCTGGGAATTCAGGTATATGTTGATCAGCTAAAAGCTGAGCTGGAAGATACTATGACCATGTGCGGCGCCCACAGCCTGGCAGAAATTGATTCTTCCATGATTCTTCGTCCTTAATCCCATATTCTTTTGTCTCTGACAATATTAAAATCACCCCAGAATAGAAACTCCAATTTCTTGCCTTATCTATTCCGGGGTGATTTTTAACCTATTTTTTTATTTTTTTACTCTTTCCTTATTTTAATGTTTCTTTTCCTTTTCCCATCACTAAAATTCCTGCTGCAATACATACGGTCCCTATGGCTGTCATCCAAAGAAGCTCTCCTCCTTCCAGCTCTGCCTTTACTAAAATAGGAAGAAAGCCTCCTATTTCCTCTTCATATTTCATCATCATAAGGGCCAAAAGATTATTCATAAAATGTAATATCATGGAAGGATAAATACTTCCCGTTTTCCACACAACATAGGAAAAACAAAGTCCCAGCATAGCTGTGGGAAGAAGCTTTACAAGACTCATATGAAAACCTCCAAAAATCAGAGAGGATATAACCATAGCTGCCAAAGGACCCAGGCGGTACTTCCAGCTTCCAAATAAAAGTCCCCGAAAGAACAGCTCTTCTCCCACTGCAGGCATAAAAGCCATTACAAGAAGAAGCAGTGGTAGGGGATAGGCCAATAGTTCTCCATAAACTGCTTCCATATTTCCTGTACTTTCAGGCATCAATCCCATCAAAAAGGAGCTTAATACCATGACCAGACTATAGGTTCCCACATAAAGAACTACTGCACCAGTCACAGGCTTAGCCTTAGGAAGATTACAGGAAAATACTGTTTTTACCTCCAGCTTCATGTACCATCCAAGGAAAAGAGGAAGGGAAAGAATCAACAGCTGATTTACCAAAGCTCCTGCCATCTGACTTCTTGCCCCTGCTGCCAATCCCAGATAAAGAAGTAAAAGAAGGAGCACTGCCGTAGCAAGAAGCAAATCCCCTGTCTTTGGTATGGTATTTGGTTTTATCCGGGATCGTTTCTCGAAAAGATTGAAGCTTTGAAAACCATCCTGAAACAATACATTTTCACTGGAATATATTTTTGCCAATACCCAGACTGTTAAGATACTGTAGGCCAGATTCACGAAAATAATCACCATAGCCAAAGAAAAGGATAGATTTTGTGCAATCACCGCTTTAATTAATAAGGACACATTCACAATGGGAATTAGGGCTGTTTTTAATTCCAGCTCCACAGAGGGAAGCATGGAAACCATGGAGGCAAACATAATCACCAGCATTACCGGAGTAAAATAATTATTGGCTTCCTTAAAGCTTTTTGCAAAAATACAAAAGCACATGGAAACTGCAGCAAGAAGCAAGGCCGTAACAAGAACTACCACCAATAACAGGGGAAGGCAGGAAAGAAAATAAGTAACATCAATTTCCAATGCTGTCTCCTCCAATTCCTTTGCCAGACTGCCAAACAAAAAGGCAAGGGAGCCTCCAATGGACAAAATAGACAATAGGGCACTGATTCCTGCAAAAAGGGAGACCGCCATAAACTTACTTAAAATCATCTGAAAATTGCTCACCGGAAGGGTAAGAAGAGTTTCCAAGGTTCCTCTCTCTTTTTCTCCTGTGGTTACATCAATGGTGGGATAAAAAGCTCCTGTCATAATCGTGGTGATTAAAAGCATACCAAGACTTCCCCCAAGAGAAAGACTCAAGGTTTGGGAATGAGTAGCTTCATCCTTACTTTCCAGGACTATGGGAGTAAAGAATTCTTTCTCCAGCCCTCGCTCACGGAGCCGTTGTTCCAAAAGCTGAGCCTCATAGGCCCCCAGCACTTTTTTTACCTGACTATGGGCAAGGGAGGAATCCTGATTGGTGGAATTATATTCTATCCTGATTTCTGTTGTGTGCTTTTCTTCTTTTATGAAAAGCTCTGTCTTTTTCTCCTCTAAAAAAGAAGTATCTCCCGTAAGAAACTCCAACGAAAGTTCTTCCTCTTCCTTTATCTCTTCATATACCTTTCTTATTTCCTGAACAAGGCTTTCATCCTTTTTGTCATACACTACATAATAAGTACTTTCCAACTGATTTTTTCCCATTTGACTTAAAAACAAGGTCAGCCCCATAATCATGGCCGGATACAATAACAAGGGGACCAAAACCATAATTACCAAGGTTTTTTTATCACGAAGAATATCCTTTATTTCCTTTAAACATAAAATCTCAATTACCGATTTCTTTCTTCTCATCTATGTTATACTTCCTTTTTCACTTACTAATTAAGTTATTTACTTTGGTGCTTACTTTATCATTTTGCTCTGAATGGCTGCCTCATATAAATTACCAGCCTATTTTTGTGTAAGATTTAGAGACTTTGTTTTATTCCTTTCCCTTATCCTGAAGATTCTCAAAAATCTGTTGAAAGGCACCTCTAAGACTATCTTTACCAGTCTCTTCCATAAGCTGTCCGGGACTACCCTGAGCTACAATCTTTCCCTGAAAAATCATGTAAATACGGTCACAAATAGCCTCTGCCTCTTCCAGATAATGGGTAGAATAGAGAATAGTCTTTCCCTCCTTTTTTTGATGCATCATGAAATTAATAATGGTATCCGCACTTAAAATATCCAGTCCAAGAGTTGGCTCATCTAAAATATAAAGTCTCGGATCAGACATGAGAGTTCGACATATGGACGCTCTCTGGGTCTGTCCTGTGGACAGCTTTTCGATTCGATTATCTGCAAATTCCTTCATGGAAAACAAAGCAATCAGCTGCTCTACCCTCTTTTCGATCTGCTCTCGTTCCATTCCATAAAGTTCTCCCAGGAAGGTTAAATATTCCCGAATGGAGAATCTGGGATACAACTTGGTATTTCCTGATAAATACCCAATGCTTTTCTTTCTTCTGATTTCCTCCTCTATTTTTTCTCCCTGCTCATCATAGAGACAGATTTCTCCCTCCGTAGGGCTCATTAAATTTCCCAGCATCCGAAGAAGGGTGGTTTTTCCGGCTCCGTTTGGTCCAAGAATTCCTACAATTTCACCCCTTCCGGCCTCCAGGGATACATGATCCACCGCCAGAAACTCCTGCTTTTTCGTCTTTCGTCCTTCCTTGGTTGTTCTTTCAAATTGCTTACATAAATTGACTGCTTTTAACATATTTTCTCTTTCCATTTCTATTTCTTTACTGTTTTATAATTTTCTATATTGCCAGGCTACAACAATACAAGTGTAAATACCAAATAATAAAAAGAACGCTCCTAAAACTGCTGCCTTGCGTATTACAAGTATCCCGTTCGAACTAATCACATCGCTGATTAAGATTGCAATAAGATCTATTCCGTACAGCTTACTAATTTTTGAAAAATATAGCATTATCTTTACCAAAGAAAGCTGTTTTAAGCTTACCGGTACATACAAATATTTTTTTAATAAAAACTTATATTTAGTACCTTCCTTTTCATAAAATATAGGCCAATAATACAATGCAGTAATGATAGAGTTCTGCAAGACAAAGCTTGACATCATGAGTGGTACCATATTTTTTTCTCCAATTACCATTATTACCATATTGGAAAAAATCAATAGAAAGTAAAGAATAATCTCTGTGCCCTGAGAGTTTCTTTTTACTCGCTCTTTCCGTCCTTCTTCTTCTCTTTTATACAGCCGGTAAAGCTGTTCTCTTTTTTCTCCTCTCATTTTTCCCTTTCGCATCCTAATTTACAAATATAATCTGATTTTAACCTCAAAAAGCTCAACTCATAAACCTGCGCTATGTACGATTCACATCTTGTCATTATTTAATGAGCTTTTGCTCCGGCATCATCATAATTTTTATTCCTAACTCCAATTTTCTCTTAAACTCACTTTTCCCTTATTAATTTCCAGAAGATAATCTGCCACTTCTCCTATTTCTTCTGATAAATGGGTGGAAAAAATCACCGTAATCTCCCGTTCAGAAATCAGTTCGCGAAGCAGCTTGTAAAGAAAAGTTCGAAACACCGGATCCAGTCCTGCCGTGGGCTCATCCATCAGTAAAATTTTAGGATTATGGGCCAGGGCAAAGGCCAGCTGAAATCTTACCTTGTTTCCTTTGGACAAGCTACTGATCTTTGTAGAAAATCCTATACCAAATTCCTTTAGCTTTTTGCGATATAACTGTCCATCCCAATGAGAATAAAGGGGAGCATATTGTGCTTCATTTTCTAAAGGACTTAACTCATGAAAAAAATCATTATCCTCTGAAACAAAGCCAACCTGCTGCAGTATATCTACTCTTTCTGCAGGCATAGTTTTTCCCAGAATCTTTATTTCTCCAAAGACTCCCTTTTCTCTTCCAAGCAGCAGACGAAGAAAAGTGGTTTTTCCGGCTCCATTGGCTCCCTTAAGGCAGATGATATAGCCTGTGGGAATCTTTAGGGTAGTGGGAGAGAGAGAAAAACCTTTCTTTTTTACTCCTGCCCTATGCAAGGAAATACAATACTTTTCCATTCTATCCCTCCTCATACAAGATTTCTATCATGGATAAAATCTCCTCCAGATCCATTCCCGCATTTTTACTTTCCCTGATCAGCTCCAAAAACCGCTCCTCCAGGTATCTTCTTTGCTTTTCTTTTAAAAAATCATTATTCTGCTTACAAACATAGAACCCCTTTCCCGGAATAGAGATAATCACCCCTTCCTTTTCCAGCTCCTCATAGGCTCTTTTTGTGGTAATTACGCTTACCTGAAGTTCTCTTGCCAAGGCTCTGATGGAGGGAAGGGCTTCTGCCTCCTTAAGACTTCCTGAAACCACCTGGTCCCGAATCTGATTTAAGATTTGTTCATAAATGGGAAGAGTAGAGGCCTGTGTAACAATAATTTTCATCTGATTTAAACCTCCTCCTTTCTAAATCTGAAACGGTTTCATTCCCCTGCTGTATTCGTAATCTGCATAAAAATCAACCATGTTGTTAAAATGCTTCTTCGTTATATTATAGTCAACAAAAAAACTCAGAACATAGGCCGCCAAATAAATCAATCCCTGTCCTTCAAACATATGGTGATTAATCAATATTCCCAAAATTAGTAATGCTACTTTATAGATAAGCCCCCACACTATTCCTTCTATATTCCCTATCTCATTACTCTGAAAATAAGAATTAAAATTTGAGAGATAAAAACAGGAACACATCATGAGAAAAATTAAAAAGGAAGATAGGAAGTCTGACCAGTGGCTCCCCAAAAACATAGCTTTAGAATACAATATAATCCAT
>JAFXGR010000099.1 GCA_017520155.1 Lachnospiraceae bacterium | reverse complement strand
TTGAATCTTTGCTATCAGGAAAATAGGCATGTGATATGGTGTAGTTAATTTAAAACCGTTGCACTAGTTCTTTCAGCACAATAAAAATAGCCGTAATCATATAAATAACTATGATTACGGCTGCTTTTTGTTCTACCTTTATCCTCTTAATTGAAATCTTGACACTAAATCTTCCATTGTATTGGCCTGTGCTGACAGTTCTTCACTTGTTGCAGAAGATTCTTCTGCTGTTGCAGAATTATTCTGTACTACCTCCGAAATTCTATGCATACCAACTTCTGCCTCTTCTATTGATTCTACTTGTACCTTAAGATTATTTCTTAGTGCCTTGGAAATATCAGCAATATTTTTCACTGAAGCAACTACTTCCTCCAATACATCTGCTGTTTTTAATGCCATTTTACTTCCTGCATTAATCTCATTTACAGAATTCTCAATCAATTCTCTTGTATGTACTGCTGACTGTGCACTCTGTTCTGCCAGCTTACGGATTTGCTCCGCTACTACTGCAAATCCTCTTCCCGCATCTCCTGCTCTTGCTGCTTCAATAGCTGCATTCAAACTTAATAAATTTGTTTGAGAAGCAATATCTTCAATTTCAGCAATAATACTTTCAATCTTTCCTGAATTTTCACTAATACGCTCCATGGTCAATACCATGTCTTTCATTTCTCCCTGACTTGTTTCTGCTACCAAAGCACAACTTTCTGCTTTTTGATATGCATCATTCATATCCGTTGCACACTGCTCCAAACCACCTGTAAGCTCACTCATAGTTGCCTGCATTTCCTCAACAGATGCAGCTTGATCCGTTGCTCCGGCAGCCAGCTCCTGAGCCCCCTGGGCAAGATTAGAGGCTCCTGCAGATACCATCTCTGAAGCTCCTTTTACATCTCTAAGAGCTTCATCCATCTTTCGGTTCATCTGACGAATAGACAATAATAATCCTTTATATTCTCCAATATACTCTTCTTCACAAGAAGTTTTAATATTAAAATTACCCTCTGCCATATGATTTAGCAGTACCTTCATATCCTCTATGATTTTCTGAAGTTTAGTAGTCGTTACTGATACAGTACGTACCATATCTCCTACTTCATCTTCCTGAGTATAGGTCGGAAATGGAGAAGAAATATCTCCTTTTTCAAACTCTTCCATACGACTGCTTAATTCTTCTAAAGGTTTGGCAATACCTTTGGCAATGGAAACACTTACAATCTTGGAAATAGCTATAATAGAAATAGTTAATATTGCCATTAATAAAATTGCTCCAAACTGTAAAACGGAACATATCTTTTCCATTTCCTTTTCTTTTTGAATATTCACACTCATTAAATTTAAAGTTTCCGTATCTAAAGCCTCATATACCGGTGCTAATTCTTCAATAGCCATTTTTTGTGCCTTACGCTCTGCCTCTTCCTCTGTACTTGTACCTAATTTAATTACTTCTGCTTCTACTGCAAAATAATCATCCAGTGCCTTTTGAATTTTTGCATAAGCTGCATGCCCTTCCGGAGTTACCATGGTACTTCCAAAAGCTTCTAATCGTTCATAGGTTCTTTCCTTTCCCTCATCATGCTTTTGCAGTAAACTATTTACCATGTTTTGGTCTTCATAGCCGATAATACCACGTACATTTGAACGACACTCTGCATATTCATTCATAAACAATGCAATATCTCCTTGGGGTAATGCATAATTCTCCATCGACTTTTTATAATTGGATGTTACTACGACGATTGCAAATAATCCAACTAAGGACACAATAGAAGAAATAATACATACAGTATTGAATGCCTTTTTTAGTCTTTTCTCAATCCTTAATTTTCCAAGTCCCAAAAATTTTCCTGTAATATCACCTTTTTCTTTCCTCATTTCTTTTACCCTTTAACCTTTCTGTCTGACAATGATGAGAACTGCGGTCTTTCTCCGTTATCCATTCTACACCTATTTACCTTGTTTGTCATTTTCTTTGTTAAGACTTAAAACTGTCTGAAAACCGTTTTTGCGGATAATAAAAATATTTTTATAAACATAATTATGTAATCTTATAAAAAAGATAGAGTGGTCTTCTTATAAAGATCACTCTATCTTTTGGCTTAACTACTTAATTTAAAGTTATTTTTTCTCTTATTTCTCTTCTTTTAATTCTTTCTTTTCCTGATATTTTTCATACATTTTATATCCGGTAGCACCAAGTAAAGCTACAATCAATAACCACCACCAGGACATACTTTCTTTTGGAAGGACTGTATTTGCCAAAGGAACAGCTTCTTCCTCTAATTGTGTTAAGGTAATCTGTTCATCTTCCTTCTCTTGTTGATCTTCTCCCATCATCTGAGAAAGATCTCCCCCCAGAGGAACCTCTTCGTCTGCTACTAATACCATCTCATCAACATTCTCTTCTAAAGTATCATTGTTTTGCTGCTGATTGGCAGGAACACCTACCTGCTGCACAGTAGTTCCTTCCTGTGTATCCGTCTGAAGATTATTAATATTAGATCCGTACTCTATGGTATCATTTCCTGTATTTTCCGGTACAGGACTTTGAGTATTCTGTAATCCTACCTCCGGCTGTCTTGCAGGTGCTTTATCAGTTAAACCTCTTCCCTCTTCTGTTGTTCCATCCAGCTGTTTGTCAGCATCTGTATCAAGAGCTTCTGTAGGCTGATTCTCTTCTTTAGATAAATCCTCCTTTCGATCTTCCTGATTATTTAATTCGTCTTCTGATGGTTTGTCTTGAGTTTGCTCTTCATTTCCCTCAAGAATATTCTCTCCACCTTCTACAGAATCATTTTTCGGATTCTGATTTTCTACTTTGCCAGGGCTATCTTCTGGATCAGGCTCTGTTCCTTCTTCTTCAGGATAAGATTTCTCTTCTAATTCTTTTTTCACTTTTTCGTATTCTTCTTTTATTTCCTTAACTTCTTCCTCTATCTTGTCCAGCTCTTTTTGCTGACGAATTAACTCAGCCTTAGCAGCTTCCAAATTCTGTACTGCTTTTTGATACTTTTCATCATTAATTTCTAAGCTTTTCAATTCCTTCTGTGCTTTAATTACATCAGCTTTAGCTTCCTTAACTGCAGCTAAAGCAACGGCTGCCGCATCTTGTTTTTCTCTGTAAGCAGCTGCTGCATTCATAGCATCTAAAATCATCTGATCCTGAGAGGTATCCTTACGTTCCATCAAAAGATCTCTTTTATCGCTATAGGTCGTAGCCGTATAAACACGCTCTTCCAGATTAATTCCTACTTTCTGTTCTACAACATCATAACTATAGGAATAGCCAACCACTGATCCATCTTTATATACTTCTTTTATTTCAATATTAGAAGCCTTACCATTAATTTTTTTCATTCCTTCTTCTATAATTCCATAGATATAATTTTCCCTTGCTGTTTTAGCGGGAATAATATTACCCGGCTTTCGAAACTCACTTACAGAAATAGAATCATTATTCTTATACTCTAACGTATAATTTCCTCTTACTGTTTCTACTACAGCTTTTTGGAGAGTGCATTTTTCTTTTACCACTGCTTTAATAGCACCATCTCCCAGAGGCGCTCTAAAAATTTCATTAATTAACGTAGAAACGTTAACACCGGAATTTACCTCTACTGTCATAGGAGATGAACCGAGGTAAGTATAGGTCAACTGTATATATTGTGCCTCAGATAAGCTATCCACCAAGTTTTCCAGATTCTGCTGAGTTTCAATTACTATTTCTTCTTTTACGTCTCTAGTCTGATCTCCGTTTACATCAGGAACCAAAACATCCTTTAATGTATACTCTTTATATAAGTTGTTTTCATCTAATGTTAATTTTTCATTATTACGGAAGCTGTTTTTAACGCCGGTTAAATAATCTGTTTCTTCCAGTAATTTAGAAGCATCATCTTTAATTACATATCTTCCATCATCTGTCTCTACCACTACATCAGATTCTTTTGTCTGATATTGTTTTTCTCCGTAAACTTCCTGACTCTTCTTTTCGTAAATAGAAATATCTCCCTCTTCATTATTTAAATGATAATTGAAGAATTTGGTAACTGTTTGTCCCTGATCATCTGTAAAAGATACTTCGTATACATTATTCTTAGCAAAATGCTCCCCTTGGCTTGTCCAGCTAGCCTTATAATCTTTTTCTGCTCCATATACATAATCAAGGTAAGCTTCAAAATATTCAAAAGATGCTGATCAATATTCCGGGCTTGCCTTTTCCCTTCCAAAATCAGAAGAAAATTCTTCTTTAGATTCTTCTGTAATATAGTCAGAATTCGGATTTTCTTTGGAAGCTACTTCCTTCATTTGTTCATAAAGCCTTTTCAATTCAAGGGCTTTTGCATAATCCTTCTCTTTTTCATCCACTTCCGCCTTTAATGCTTCAGCTTTTTCTTCGGCTTTTACCATTTCTTCATAGGCCTTTGTCACCTCTTCTTTTGAAGATGCCAAAGAATTTCTAGCATTTTCATACATGGCCTTTGCCGCATCCGCTTCCCTTTGTGCATTATCCAACTGTGCCTGAGCTTCTTCTACTTCTGTTTTTGCTGTTTCTTCTGCTTTTTCTACTGTATCTACAGCATTTTGGATATTCTCAATAGCTGTATCTGCCTCTTCCTTCGTTACTTCTTCTTTATTAACGAGAGAATTTGCTGTATCTACCGCAGCCTTTAACTTTTCTTCAGCCTGCTTTACTTCTTTATTTGCATCCTCTACATTTTTAAGTTCTTCTTCCGCTTTTTCAACTTCTTTTGTAAGGATTTCTGTCTTAGTATTTGCTGCTTCCTCTAAAACTACAGTGTTATCAAGAGCAATATTTGCCTCATTAATCTCTGTATTTGCTGTACCTACATTTTCCTGTACACTAGGATTTTCCATACTGATACGATACTCTATTTCATAACTGTTTCCATCTTTATCAGTTAAGGTTGCTGTAACGTCTTTCAAACTCTCTTCACCGGCAGCTACAAATGCACTAGACACCGTTCCTTCAATTGCTTCTCCTGTAGAAGGAAGCTGTACTTTTTCTTCCTCTACTGTATCATCAATGCTAACAGAAGAATTCACCTCATTGCCCACTGCAGAGTTTTCTGCTTCTGCCAGCTGTTCTTGTACTTCCTCTGCCTTTTGTGCAAAGTCACTGAGGTTTTGAGTACTTTCCTCTTCCTTCTTTTCTTCCTCCGGTAATTGTTCAAACTCTGCTGCCAGTGCTGTAACCGGTGTAGATGCCATAACTGCAGTTAAACCAAGTGAAATTGCTCTGATAATATGCTTGTTTACAAGTTTTTGTTTCATTCCCTCTCTCCTTTTTTCTTTAGTGAAACTTACATTTTCTTGTTACTTTTTCTTATTCTTGGGAATCTTCTCCTATATGAGTGAGCAGATATTCCAGTACGTCAGGAGTAAACTGTTTTGCATGAATTCCCAAAGAGTACATTCCATCATCTCTTTTTTCCTGTCTGTTAATAAGAGCGTACATAATCAAAGTATCTGTTACGATAATAATATCTTTATTTAATAAATCAGGTCTGTCTTCCTTCATTATAATTCCCATTCCCAGGGGACTGATATTTTCTACCCTTACATAAATCTTCTCTTGAGTATCACATACTACAATCACGCTCTTTGCTTCATATTCAATACGATTAATTCGACGTCTTTCTTCCATTTTCTGCTCCCTTCCGATATTTATGTTTTCCATTTTATTCCTGTTATTTTTATAACACAATAGTAAAATTTATATATTTTTATAAAGATTTATAAATATTTATAAGTAATTGTATATAATTCGAGAATTATATATATAATTATAAGGTTATTTAAAATAATTTTAAATTTTTATAAATAATTGTAAATATTCTAAATTTTTCTAAAGAAATATTCTTTCTAATAATGTATTTATCATATTATCTTTTCTATATGGAAAAAAAGAGGATTTATTTACGAACTCTTTTCGCAAATAAACCCTCATTTTTTACTTTTATACAAAAAACTTTAGCTATTTAAATAAGCAATCTGTTCCTGTGTTAAAACATCAATCTCTTTTCCCATAAAGGCTAACTTTCTTGCTGCCACATCTAAATCTACCTCTCTTGGTACATCCTGAATCATTTCTGTTAATTTCCCCTGATTTTCTACCAGGTATTTTGCAGATAAGGCCTGAATAGCAAAACTCATATCCATAATTTCTGCAGGATGTCCATCACCTGCTGCCAGATTTACCAGCCTTCCTTCTGCTAAAACAAAAATCCACTGTCCTGTAGGAAGCTTATAGCCCATAATGTTATTTCTCATTTCCTTGGCTTCTACCGCAATTTTTCTTAAACAAGCCATATCAATTTCACAGTCAAAATGACCTGCATTGCAAAGGATAGCTCCATCCTTCATTACGGCAAAATCTTCTTCGTCAATAACTTTATCACAGCCCGTTACCGTTATGAAGAAATCACCGATTTTTGCTGCCTGATTCATTGGCATTACTTCAAATCCATCCATAATTGCTTCAATAGCTTTAATAGGATCCACTTCCGTTACCACTACCTTAGCACCAAGACCTTTAGCACGCATGGCAACACCTTTACCGCACCAGCCATAGCCTGCCACTACTACATTCTTTCCTGCTACAATAAGGTTTGTGGTTCTGTTAATTCCATCCCATACAGATTGTCCTGTTCCATATCTGTTATCAAATAAGTGCTTGCAGTCCGCATTATTAACACGAACCATAGGAAACTTCAGTTCCCCCGCTCTGTCCATAGCTTCCAAGCGCAGGATGCCGGTAGTTGTTTCCTCACATCCTCCAATTACCTGACAAATTAAATCAGTATATTCTGTATGCATCATATGCACCAGATCTCCTCCGTCATCGATAATAATGTTTGGACCTACTTCCAGTACTTTTCTGATATGGGCAAAATATTCTTCTTCCGTTGCGTTATACCATGCAAATACATTTAATCCTGCTTTTACCAATGCAGCTGCTACATCATCCTGAGTAGAAAGAGGGTTAGAACCCGTTACATACATCTCAGCTCCGCCTGCCGCCAATACTTTACAAAGGTAAGCTGTTTTTGCTTCCAAATGTACACTTAGGGCAATCTTTTTTCCTTCAAAGGGCTTTGTTTGGGAAAACTCTTCCTCCAACATTCTTAACAAATCACAATTTCTTTTTACCCACTGGATCTTTTTTTCGCCGGATTCGGCCAGATTAATGTCTCTGATTTCGCTGCTCATTTTAATCTCCTTTTTTTTCTTTTACTCCAGCCGAATTTTTATTAAAGTGATGGTCGTCTGTCCTATCATCACTATATATTATTATGATTCCGGTTGGAATCAAAATAAGCGGTAAGATCTATTCCTTTTTGTAAACCACTTTTATCCTCTTATATCACAAGTGCTTTTTCACACCAATAATGTGACAAGATAAATACTTATCTATCAATCCTATTACTTTCTTTTCCTTCCATAAAATCTTTAATATTGTCATATACAATCTGTAAACATCTGGATCTTGACTCTACACTGGCCCATGCCATATGAGGAGTAATCAAAAGCTTTCTGCTGTCTAGAATTTTGCCTAAGGGATTTGTTTTTTCCATAGGTTCCTTTCCTAAAACATCCAAGCCTGCTGCCGCAATCTTTCCCTTTACCAGGGCATCATACAAATCCTGATCATTTACCACAGGACCTCTGGCTACATTAATTAAAATTGCCGAAGATTTCATTTTATCAAAAGCTTCTTTATTTATCAGATTTCTTGTTTTATCTGATAAAGGACAATGGAGAGAGAGGAAATCTGATTCCTTTAATAAGGTATCAAAATCTACTCTTTCAAATTCTGTACTTTTATTTTCCCCGGAAGCAGAATAAAAAATCACCCTGCAGCCAAAGGCTTCTGCAATCTTAGCCACCCTTCTTCCGATATTTCCCATTCCGATAATTCCCCAGGTTTTTCCTTCTAAATCACTATAGGCTTCATCAAAATTGGAAAATCCCAGCTGATTACTATAGGCTCCTGATTTTACATATTCATCATAATAACATATCTTTTCCAGCAGATATAAAGCCATGGCAAAGGTATGCTGTACCACGGAGGCCGTGGAATAATTTCTTACATTGCAGACACCAATCTTTCTTTTTCTGGCATATTCCAAATCTATATTATCAAAACCTGTTGCCGTAACACAAAGAAGCCTAACCTGTGATGCCTCCTTTAGCATATCTTCATCCATAACAGTTTTATTGAAAATAACGATATCAGCATCCTGAATCCACCGCTTGCAGCTATCTCGATCTGCCACATTATGAAATTCAAACTCTCCTAAATGTTCAAAAATACTTACATCCATGTCCATTCCCATACTGTTTCTGTCCAACATCACAATTTTCATGAGCCTCTCCTTCCTCCCCCTAATAGAGAAAAAACCGCAAATACTTCTATTTACGGTCTTTTTGATGGAGCATACGGGATTCGAACCCGTGACCTCCACACTGCCAGTGTGGCGCGCTCCCAACTGCGCCAATGCCCCCAATATCTTTTTATAAAGCATTTATTATTTTATGACTGACGATACCTATTTTATTATCATAGGTATCGCCGCCAATTGTTCTTCTTTTGTATAATACACTAAAATGAGGAAGATTACAACCTTTTTAATAATTCTTCTCTCTGTGATTCATATCCCGGTTTTCCAAGAAGTGCAAACATATTTTTCTTATAGCTTTCTACTCCCGGCTGGTCAAAAGGATTTACTCCAAGGAGATATCCGCTGACACCACAAGCAAATTCAAAGAAGTAGAACAGCTGTCCCAAATAAAATTCTGTAGTTTCAGGAACATGAATCATAAAGTTAGGAACCTGTCCATCTGTATGAGCTAAAATAGTTCCGTTCATGGCAGATTTATTTACAAATTCTACTGTTTTTCCTGTGAGATAGTTTAATCCGTCTAAATCCACCGGTTCTTCTTCTAAAATAATTTCCTCACGGGAAGATTCTATATCAATTACGGTTTCAAATAAGGTACGGGCACCATCCTGAATATACTGTCCCATAGAATGAAGATCTGTTGTAAGATCTACGCTAGCAGGAAAAATTCCTTTTTGATCCTTTCCTTCACTTTCCCCATAGAGCTGTTTCCACCATTCAGAAACAAAATGTACACAAGGCTCATAGTTAGCAAGGATTTCTATTCCCTTTCCTTTTCTTAACATAATATTTCTTAATGCGGCATACTGAAGTGCATCGTTTTCTTCAAAATCATTTTCTAATGCTTTTGTTCTGGCATCTGCTGCCCCGGCCATTAACTGGTCAATATCTGCTCCGCTTACTGCAATGGGCAATAAACCTACAGCGGTAAGAACAGAAAATCTTCCTCCGATATCATCGGGAACTACAAAGGTTTCATAACCTTCTGCATCTGCCAGACCCTTTAAAGAACCTCTGGCTTTATCTGTGGTAGCGTAAATTCTCTTTGCCGCCTCTTCTTTTCCATATTTTTTTTCTGCCATGGCTTTAAATACACGGAAAGCAATAGCAGGTTCTGTAGTTGTTCCGGATTTAGAAATCATATTAATAGAAAAATCTCTATCTCCAATTACATCCATTAAATCTTTAATATACGTAGAACTAATAGAATTACCTACAAAATAAATTTCCGGTGTTTTGCGAACAGATTTATCTACTACGTTATAAAAGCTGTGTCTTAAAAATTCAATGGCTGCACGTGCTCCTAAGTAAGAGCCTCCAATTCCGATAACCAATAAAACTTCAGAATCTTCCTGAATTTTTTTTGCTGCAGCTTTAATTCTTGCAAATTCTTCCTTATCATAATTTACCGGCAGATCAATCCAGCCAAGAAAATCATTTCCGGCTCCTGTTTTTGATACTAAGACATCTTTGGCATCTAATGTAAGCTTCTTCATTAATTCTACCTCATGTTTGCTTACAAAGGCTGATGCCTTAGAATAGTCAAATGCCACCTTATTTCCCATATTTTCTTCCTCCCATATAAATGAGTTTTATCATGTTATTCTAAGTGTAGCAAAGCTGATATTCTTTTTCAAGCCAAAATTTCCCTAAGCAATTCCCTAAGCTGCTGCCCCTCCTCTTCTCCAAATAGATAATTTTCTTCTTTTGTTTCCACCTCCGGCAGAGTAAATTTCTGATATATTCCCCAATATTTTTTATGTTCAAAAAAGTCTAAAAGATTTTCTTTTATCTCTTTTTTTCGTTCCTCATAATCTACCCAGGAGGATAAGGAAAAGTAACAATATAATCCTAAAAAAGAAAGAAGATAAAAGGGCAATATCTGCCCTAATGTCTTTCCCGCTATAATTTGAATACAGGCTCCTACTCCTGCCAAAAAAATACCGAATAAAAGACTTTGTCCTGAAATATGCTTTAATCTTATCAGGCTTATTTTTTTTATTCTAATCTCTCGTAAGTTTCTCTCAATAAAAAGAGAAATATTACGAATCTTAAGTTCCTCTCTTACATACTCTTTAATACAAGGCAGTAATAGAGCTGCATTTCCTTCCTCTAAACTCTGTGATTCTTTTTCCATTTTTAGTACATAATATCCCACTATCATTTGTATACTGATACTACAGATAAAAAAAATGATGATTCCCGTATAGTAAACCCAGGAATATAATAAGAATCCCATCACTTCTTCTCCTTTCCGATTCTTAATTTATGGGCAACTATTCTGTTCAAAGCAAAAATACAGAGTATTTTCGCATATGTCCCGGATAGTTACATTTATATTTAGTATAAAGAACCGAAGTTTTGGATACAAGAAGTAAAAAGAATAACTCATCGCTATTTTCGCTGTTTTTCTTCTTTTTTCTCCTAAAACAGTGGTAGAAAGGATTTTTATTTTCTGCTATACTTTCTTTATGATATTAAGGCGATTTCTGTTTTATCGATAGAATCATTTTTTACCTTAATATTTTTTTAAATTAACAGGAAGGACGATTGAAATAATGAAGAAAATCGTTTTAACAGGAGGAGGAACTGCCGGTCATGTAACACCCAATATTGCACTTCTTCCTTCCCTTAAAGAAGAAGGCTTTCAGGTTTCCTACATTGGCTCCTATGAAGGCATCGAAAAAAGATTGATTGAAGATTTTGATATTCCTTATTATGGAATTTCTACAGGAAAGTTTCGACGATACTTTGATCTGAAAAATTTTTCCGATCCCTTTCGTGTAATAAAAGGCTATCGTCAGGCCCTTCAGCTTTTAAAAGAAATTAAGCCTGACATTGTTTTTTCTAAAGGAGGTTTTGTCTCTGTTCCCGTAGTCAGAGCTGCTGCTGCTTTAAAAATTCCCTGTATTATTCACGAATCCGATATGACCCCCGGTTTGGCCAACAAATTATGTATTCCCGTGGCTACCAAAGTATGCTGTAATTTCCCGGAAACCTTAAATACTCTTCCCGCTGCAAAAGCTGTACTTACCGGTTCTCCCATCCGTCAGGAATTAACCCGGGGAAATAAACTAGCCGCTTTGGAACTTTGCGGTTTTTCTGCCAATAAACCTGTAGTTATGATTATCGGAGGATCTCAAGGAGCTTCCAGCATCAATACCATGATCCGTGAAGCTTTACCACAGCTTCTTCCTGCCTTTCAGGTTGTTCATATTTGTGGGAAGGATAAGGTGGATAATCTAATGCTTACCATTCCCGGATATAAGCAGTTTGAATATTTAAAATCAGAATTAAAAGATGTTTTTGCCATGGCTGATTTGGTTGTATCCAGAGCCGGTGCCAATGCAATCTGCGAAATTCTTGCCTTAAAAAAACCTAATCTTTTAATTCCTCTGCAATCCGGAAGCAGAGGAGATCAGATTTTAAACGGACGTTCCTTTGAACAGCAGGGCTTTAGCATCGTTCTTAGAGAGGATTATCTTGACTGTGATATTTTAGCAAATAAGATTTTTGAACTTTATGAAAATCGTCATACTTATATAGAAAAGATGAATTACAGCGGTCAAATGAATTCCATTTTTACTATTATGAATTTAATAAAAGAGCTTTCCGCATAATGGGAAAGCTCTTTTATTACGTTTATCTTTTTAATTTATCTGCAATTTCATCCATTTCTTCCCGTGAAAATTCCCGAGGAGTCCAAACAATTTTTTGTTCATCCTTCTCATATCTTGGAATCACATGAAGATGAAAATGAAAAACTGTCTGACCGGCAGCTTCTTCATTATTTTGTACCAGATTTATACCATCACAGCCCAAACTTTCCTTCATGGAAAGTGCTGTTTCCTTTGCCAAGACCATTGCTTTTTGGGCCATTTCCTGAGGAAGATCCAAAAGGTTACGGTAATGATTCTTTGGAAGAATCAATGCATGTCCTTTGGTGGCCGGTGCCACATCCAATACTACCCGAAATTCTTCTGTTTCCCTAATAGTTCTGGAAGGAATTTCTCCTGCTGCAATTTTGCAAAAAATACAATTACAATCTGTCATTTTTTCTTCCTCCTAAAATATGAATATCTGATCCAGGGCTCTTAAGATTCTAAAATCTCCCTTCATGGTCATGTCCCCTGCCATAAATGCTCTTTGAAAGGACATTCTTCCTGCAGTGATTCCCCCAAGGATCTCCTCTGAAATATTAATTTCCACATCTGACTTTTCTATAAGTTGATAAGAGGCTTCCAGTTGATTGTCATTAATCTGCAGTACTAAAGGTTTACTATAACCTTCTATATTAAATTTGTAGCTTCCTTTAAATTCACTTTGAGGCTTGAAATGATTTCTAAAGTCCTGAATATATGCTCCCTCAAGGGAAGAATCCCTTCCCTTCATCATTCCCCTAAACATGTCTGCCAATTCCTGCAAATCTTCTTTTTGCTGCTGTACATATTCTTCATCAGAAGCATATTGTGAAAGCTGTTCCGTTTCCTGAGGTGTTAAATCAATATTTTTTACTACTGCCACCTTTTGTTTTACTGCTTGATTGCTGGCAGGAAAGCTTATTGTTTTTTGCTGTATGGTACGATAGATATTTTCTGCCTTTTTTTCAATAAGATTAATGTACTCATCATTCATTTCTAAAAAGGCAGGATCTGCTATGTATCCGCATAAACCGGTACAGGGAAGTCCTCCCAAAATTTCCCAGGCTACTCGTAAATTTAATTTAGCATCTCTTTCTCCATAAGTTGTGGACATTACCACAGGACTCATATAGATTTTTGAAATCTTTTCCTTATCACCATAAAGCCAGCAGGCATCCAAAAACTGCTGCATAAAGCCTCCGATTCCATACCACTCAACAGTAGCTGCCAGAATTACTCCGTCCGCATCTTTTAAGGTTTGGGGCAAAGTAGTAATGGAATTTTTTAATTCATGAAGATTGTATCGATCCACACGCACATTCAGCTCTTCCAGTACCTGCTGCATTCTATTGATTACAAATAAGGTAGGATCATCCAATAATCCTCTCCCACCATAATAAATATTGACTTTCAATTCTTTTCCTCCCTGATTGTCTTTACCTTAAGGTCATTATACAACATGGTTTTTATTTTACCAAGGAGGTTTTTATTTCTTATACTTCTTTTTTCATAAGCAATCCCTTTTTTTGCCGTATCTTTTGGAAAATCTTAATCTCCATCTCTTCTCCTTTTCTCTGTTTTTCAGATAAGATTTTCCTAGTCTCTTCTTGTTTTTTTCTCAAAACCTGCCATAGTCTTGTCCCTATTCCCAAAAGAAAAAGAGTAACAGATAATCCGATACATGCAAGTCTTTGATTTTTATCTAAAAGGGAAAGGAAGGAAAGTCCTAACAAAAGGAAAGCGAAAAGAATACTATAAATCCATAATCTGCTTTCTTTTTCCTCTATACCAGAATCCTCTTCCTCTTCCAAAACTTTAAACTCTCTTTGTCTTTCTCTTATCTCTCTTCCATAAGTTATTTCTTCTTTCTTACTTTCCTCCTTTTCTTCTTCTTTTTCATTTTGTCTGCTTAAAATACTTTCTTTTTCTAAAATAGGCAAAAACTGACAAAGGAAAAATCCAGGATAAGTCTGACTTCTGTAAAAATGATAGGCGGCTGAAATTCCGTTTTTATCCTGCAGATCAATTTTTTCCAAGAAAAATTCTGCCAGCTTTCTAAAGGGATAATCCTCATTTCTCTCCCAGGGCAGTATGGTAATAAAAAGCTCCCTTGTTTCCACATCTCGGTAAATAAATTCCGGCTCTAATAAGGCCATCTTTTCCGTTAGAAGATATTCCCTAACTGCCTCCAGAATAGCCACAAGATGTTGAAATAATTCTGTCATCTCTAAAAATTTTAATTCCCTATCCTTATACTCCTGGTATAAATTCTTTTTTCCGGTAATATCAAAACATAAACAATCTTTACCGTCCTCTGTACGCTTTTTACAACTTAACACTCCTTTTATCCTATTTCTTTCCAGCATTTTATAGGAATACTTATTACAATCTATATTGTGATCTATGGGAACTAATAGATGACCGGCATATAAGTCTGTCTGATACCTAACCTGCATATCTCTTCTCCCTTCTTTCTATTATTTTTTCATCTGATTTTTTGTTTTTTTGAATTATTGATATGTATACTCTTTCTTTTCCTGTATAGTTAATTTATTTCTATGTTGCTCCTACCAATCTCATCCTTCTGATGCTGTCTACAGGATCCTCTCTTTTATACCGGGAGTCTGCACTGATTTCCCACAGCTTTAATCTATCCTTTAATAGGGAAAAAACAGGAAAATACATTGTTCCCTCTACTTTTACCTCTACATTTTGTATATCTATTTTCACCTGATAATTTATTTCTTCCATCATAACTAAACGTTCTCTGATCATTTTTTCTATTTCTTCTTCTAAATATTGTTTAATCTCTTCCCGACTTTCTCTTTTCATTCCTGCTCCTCGTAATGCACCAATAGAGGTAATTTGATGTATACAATGCACATTATACAAATAAAAGCCTGTTAAAATAATTAACCAGATTACTAAGATGATTAAAGGAAGTAACAAAGAAGCTTCCAAAGAAAAATAAGCATCAAATTTTTTTCTAACCATATCCTACTCCCATATAAAGTAAATTTGCTAACCATAAAAAGGGAAAATAAGGTATTTTACTTTTTATACTTATTCTTTTTATGGTGGCCATAAATATTCCGTAAATACTAAAGAAAAGAAGGGATGTATACCATAATTTCCATACCTTATCTGTACACCAAATTCCTAAAATGCACAGAAGCAATCCATCTCCCATACCGATAGCTTCAGAATTTATAAAATGATAAAGCAGAAATACCATACCGGGAAGCAAAGAAAATATTAAGATTTTATAATCTGTTTTTTCTTTTTCAAACACTATCCTTGAGATTAAAAAACAAATTCCAAGAAAAAGACCTAAAAGTAAATAGCCCATGGAAATTTTTTTCTCTTTTCCATCTCGATAGGCCCCATAACTTAAATACAGCTGCAAGACCAGTTGCTCCATTTCTTCCTCCTTAATTACATTTGCTGCATTGAGGCATTCCTTCCACTTGGGAAACAGGTACACATTCCACTGTTCTTTTTAATCCCTGACAGCTCACACTTTTATGGTATCGATTTCCAAAATTAGTAATATAAACTGCTAATATTTGATTCTGATTCTCCTCTTCTCCCTGAGCATAACAGTATTCACAGGGAGAATATCTCCTTCCTTTCATTATCTCATCCTGATAAGAAATCATCTGTATAGATAAGGATAAGTGGGTACAGGATCTTTTTTTATGATATACACTCCCGTTTTCTGTTTTATATACCATTTCTTCTGTTTCCTGTCCTCCCGCTACCATTCCTCCCCCATATCCTGTCCATGGCTTTACCACACATCCTACCTGCAGATTTCCTTTATCAAACCCTAACAGGGGAAAAGGACTTCTAACTTCTATCCTGTTCTTTAGGTTAATTACCTCTTCTCCCGGTAAAAGCTGGTTGAATAAATAGGAATGAATTGCCTTTTCCTTTCCTTCGCTATGTAATTCCTCCAATTGTTTCGTATAAGAGGTAAAAAGGAGAATGAGAGATAAAATATTGAGAAAAAAGATAAGAAAAAAGGAAAAGGATAGTGCAGACTCTAAACACATGGAAGCCTCTGTAAAGAAAGGAGAAAAAGAGAATGTCCTTTTCGCTTTTTTATTTTTTGGATTGAGGAAACTGTCACTGAATTTGGGGATATGTTCTTTGTGACATGTTTGGAGAGAAGCTTTTTTTCTTATTTTTTGTTGATGTATTTCATACCAAAAGAACATCCTCTTTTTCTCCTCCTTTCTTTTAGGCTTTATATTGACTATTCATAATACCAGGACCGTGTAATCTGATAACTGCCTCCATATCTGCTGGTAATTCCTGAGGATGCTTGCAGCATAACAATACATTGATCTACACAAAAAGAAGTATTCCCTGTAATATGTCGTATATCCATTTCACAAATATCCATAAAGCGAAACAGTAATTCCTTTTCATTTTTTGTTGTAATAAAAAATTTCAAATAATCACCATAATCCATTCCTTCCTGATTCCTGTTATAATCATCCAGATGCAAAGTAAAACTAATGAGCTGAGAAAGAGGAGTATTCCAGGTACTGTCACTTTTAGTTATAGGAATTTTATTTCCATCCAGTAAAATTCGAATATCCTGAATACTTTCTGTATAGCTCCAAGCAAATAAAATTACCAGCTTTACTGGTTCCTTAATCTCCGGCATAAGGCAGGCAATACTGATTAAGGTTGCCATAAGATCTGCCTCTGATTGCTTTGAAGAACTGCTCATTAAATAAGTAAAATTTATCCCTTCTCTCAGAAGAAGAATACGATCTAAAGTTGCCTCCAGGTTTTCCCTATCCTTTTCTTTTCCGTGAAGCAAATATTCAATTTGATATTTCAAATAAGAATCATCTTTTTCCTGTGAAAAATAACCTGCTTTTTCAAAAATATATTGTTCCATTAATATTTTTGCCGTAACTGCATCAAGGAAGGTCTTATCCTCAGGTATAACTCCCGTTCCTGTCCTGATATTTCTTCCTGTAAAGTACTCACTTTGATTAATTTCTCTTGAAGAAACTTCTTTTTCTGATGGCAGAGCTAAACTTAACGTTCCTTCAGCCTTTACCTCTTTTACATGATCAGCAGGATGATCCAGTAAAGGCATCTCTTCATCATCCTCCAAAGTCTCCTTTCTTTCTTCCAGCTTTTGCTGAATTTCCTGATTTGTTCTTTCCCATTCTCCTTCCACATCATAAGCATTTTGTTCCAAGGAAGAAAGCTGTCCATAATCTTGTATCCAGTCAGTAACATACCCTAACCCCTTTTTATGCTTCATATAATTAAGTATTGCCTGCTTCATTACCTGCCCTTCATTATCACTTAATAAACAATATTCTGAAACAGTACTTCCTTCTGACTGCAGTGCTGTTAAATCATAACCATTTTTACTTCCTCCATGAGTAAAATTCTCATTAAGATAGTATTGTAAACGTTCTGCCACCAATTGCTCTCCCTGAAAAGAGCTTTCATATCCACTGTCTATGGCAAATATATCATATCGCTCCAGAAGCTTCCTGTGGTACTCTCCAAAAACAGAAAAAAGAGAGAGTTCCATTGCACTTTCAATTTCTGTTCGTATTGCTTCTTCCCTTACCGCATCTAAAAGCGTAAAAGCAAGAGAAAGTAAAATCCCCAACATAAGGGCTAAGGTTACCGTAAGATACGCTGATACTTCCTTTTTCATTAAATTGTATTAGCCTGTCTTACAATTTTTTCAAAGACTGATTCTACCAGCTGAATTAATTGTTCCTTGAAAATAATAACCAGACTGATTAATACTACGATAATTAGAATTAACTCTACTGTTCCCATTCCCTCTTCTTCTTTTAAAAAATCTTTCCAAGTTTTTAACATTTTTTGTTATCCTCCTATGATTTTTCTATTTGTAAATTTTCCATTCTTCTTTTTCTTAAAACTGAAATGAAGTAAAAGCAGGAATCATAATGAGCGCCATTACAATCCCCAAAAGAAGCATCATGGGAAATAAAAGCTTTGTTCCCATTTCTTCTCCTCTTTTTTTTATTTTTCTGTATTGTTCTTCATTGGCATCGTCTATTTCTTTTTTCAACTGCTCTAACAATTTATAATTTCCTTTATAAATTTGCTGTACTAAAAGAGCACTTAATTTTTTGTAAGAAGAAATTCCACATCTGCTGCCCAGCATTTCATAAGCCTTTTGCTCAGATAGCCCATTTTTCATCTGTGTTACCAGATAAGTCAATTCATCCTGCAGGTAGTCTTTTTCTCCTTTTCTTCCCTGGCTATACTCCTTCTGTATCCGTATTATACTTTCTCTTGCACTTATTCCTGTTCCCATATAAAGAGCTAATCTACTGACAAATGCAGGATATTGTCTTGCTAACTGTTGTCTTCTTTCCTCTGCCTGCTTATTAAGCTCTCTATCCTTTTGATGCCAAATAAGGAATAAAGCAGGAAATAATAAAAATAATACTAAATATCCCTGATTTCTTCCCTGATATTTCCATTCCAGATTTTCTCCCTGAAAATTATCCGGCAAATAAAGGATATCTTCTGTCCTGGTACTGCTTTCCTTCTCTTCAATATGTTCCAAAAGAGAAATCATATATCCCGGTACCTTTGTTTTTTCCAATACTACAAAAAAACTATGTTCTCGTTCCCATTCCTTATACTTTATTTTTACTCTTAATTCTACGAGAGAAGTTTCTTTCCTTACCTTCTGCTGTATTATTCCTGTATTGCTAATTAAATTTTTATCTGTACTTTCCCAGGTAAGATAAAAGGGATAACCCTGAATTTCTTGAACAAATGCTAAATCAGACACAATATGATCCAAATCCTGATTTTTCCCTAAAATATATTGTGGAAGAACCCCAATTATTTCTTTGCATTGCTTTTCCAGCTCCTCTTTTGTGTATTCCTTTCCTTCCACAGGAAGCTGCAGATTTTCCCATTCCTTTCCTTCTCTTCTTACCATAAGAGAAACCTCTTTTTTTCCTACAGCCCCCTGATTTCGTAAAATTTTATTTCCCTCTTCCAGATTTAATTCCTTTTGTCTGGTAATAAAAAGTAAGAAAAATAAGAATATTCCTGCCAGAAACAAAATCAGCATTTCTTTTTTCTTTTTCTTGTAATATTCTGCTACCAGCTGTTTTGTATCTATTCCCAGATTCAGCTCTTCCAAATCTCTTTTCACCTGTTTTTCACTCATACATTTTCATCCTCAATTGCTGTAATTCGTTCCCCTATTTTATAAGCAAAAATATACACAAATAAGGCAATAGTCATGACAATTACTCCAAAGGGATTACCGTATAATGAATTAAAATATCCTCCTGAGCTTAAATCCATGTACAGCATAATAACAAAGGGAATAACACACATAATTTTATGTTCCAATTCTTTTTCATAAATTAATAATTTAATCTCTTCCTTTAACTCAATTTTCCTTGTAATAATCTCTACGGTATTACTGATTACCTCCTGCCATCTTCCTCCCATTTTTGATGCTGCCGTATAAATAAAGGAAAATTCCCGGATTTCTCCACCACTTCGTTTCCCTAAATGATAAATCAAATTTTCTATGGTTACCCCATTTTTTAAGCCTGCTTCCAGCTTTTCCAACTCCTTTACCATGGCAGAATCTTCTCCGTGAATTCTTATCAAATCTTTTTTACTTTCTAAAAAACAATTTTCCATTGCATAGCCGGCTTGAAGATTAGCTCTCACGTAGCACAGTAAATCTTTAAACTCCATCTCCATTTTTTGCTTCTTTTTACTTCTTATTTTCTTTTCTTTCTCTTCATAATAAAAATAAAGTATAGGAGATAAAAAGATTACTGATAAAATATTTCGATAAAAAAAGTAGGAAAATACTGTAATGATCAATCCCCCTTCTAAAATACATAAAAACTTTTCTTTTAATATCAATTCATAAGGATCTGTTTCTTTCTTATTTTCCCTGTGATGTTTCTTCTCTGATTCCTGCAATTTCCATTTTTTTCCTATGTACCATTTCTCCAATTTTAATCAATCCGCCTTCCACTGTTTCTCCCCTTTGCTTAGAATCTTCCCGGAACAGATATAAGGGATTTAACAAAATCTCTCCTTCCTCTATCCCCACTACCTCAGTAATTTCCAAAATTTTTCTGCTTTTATCCCGCAGTCTTCCTAAATGAATCATAATATCCACTCCGGAAGCTATTTGTCGTCTTATGGCAGTAATAGGTATATCAGAAGCCATTAAAAACATATTTTCTAAACGGGACAGCACGTCCATACTGCTGTTAGCATGAATTGTTGACATACTTCCGTCATGACCACAATTCATGGCACTTCCTACCATATCCATGGCCTCTTCTCCTCGTACTTCTCCCACAATAATTCTGTCAGGCCGCATACGAAGACTAGTTTTTATTAAGTCTCGTATGGTAATATTTTTTCCTCCTTCCACATTAATCATTCTGGTTTCCATTCGAATTAAATTCTCAATTCCCTGAAGCTGCAACTCTGCACTGTCTTCTATGGTAATAATACGTTCTTCCGGGGGGATATAATTAGATAAAGCATTTAAAAAACTGGTCTTTCCGCAGCCTGTACCTCCACTGACAATAATATTATATTTTGCCTTTACTGCTTTCTTTAAAAAGTCTGCGACCTCCTCGGTGATAGCTTTTAGCTCAATTAACCTTTCCATGGACATAGGAATTTTGGGAAATCTACGAATAGTTAATATTGGACCGTTTAATGCAATGGGAGATAATACTACATTTACTCTTTCTCCTGTACTTAATCTGGCATCTACAATGGGGGAGGCTTCGTTAACCTCTCTGTTGCACTTTGAAGTAATATAATTAATAATTTGCAGTAAACCTTCCTTAGAACTAAACTGCCGTTCTATTTTTGTAATTCTGCCCCTTTTTTCGATAAAGATATGATCAGGACCATTTACCATAATTTCTGTAATTTCTTCATCTTCCAACAAATCCTGTAATACATCCATTTTTCTAAGAGAGTCAAAAATTTCTTTTCCGATGCTTTTTCTTTCCTTTAAAGAAAACTGGGAAGTAATCTCCTTTTCCAATAAATATCTGCTGATCAGTTCCTTCATCTTTTCATCATTTAGCTCTTCTTTAAATTTAAGCTCCTCTATGATTTGTTTTCTTATCTCATCAGTTTTTTCTTTTTTACTCTTCATTAAGATCTTCTTCCATTCTCTTTTTTACAATCTCTGCCAACTCCGTATAAGTTAATTGCAGCAGTCCAATGGGCAGATTCTTTATCCGGGGAATTTTACAATATTTTGTTTTACTCCAAATATCTTCATAATTTCCTTTTCTCAGTACTTCTTCGTATTGCTGTATTTTTGCTTCTGCAAATCCCTCTTCCCTTCCTAAGGTATAGATAAGATTACAGCTTCTGAGGATATCATATAATCCCTGTATTGCATCAGATAAATCCAGGATTAAGTATTCATATGTACTGTTTCTTTCAATCTCCTGCAACAGATGAATCCATTCCTGACCGGAAACAGAAATCAGATCCAAATAAGAGTCAAATGGAGGCAAAATATCCAAGCCTGCTGCCTGTTCTATCATTCCTCCCATACGACAGCCAAAGCTTTCTTTAGAATTTTGCAGATAATAAATTAATTCTCCCAAATCTGTGGTAAAATTTTTCTCCAGCAATTTTCCTAATCCTGAATAAGATTCTAAATTTAAATATAATACCTTATGCTTTTTACTAAGAAGCTGACCTAGAACAAAAGCAAAGGAAGTTTTTAAACATCTTCCCACCGGTGAATATATACCAATCATTTTTAATCCCAGGCCTGCTGCCACATTTTTTGAGATAATATTCCTATCTGCAATCCAATGAAGAAACTCTCTTACTAATCGATCTGCAGATTGATACTTGGAAAATACTTTTTCTTCTTCTGTTGAATCTTTCTCTTCTCCCAGTAAAAAGATATGTTCAATCCCTTCATACTCCAACTCTTTTTGATAATCCTTTTGAGAGATTAATGCAATAAAAACAGGTTGCTTTTTTGCTTGTACAAGTAAAGTATCCAAAGAGGTAAACAATTGTAATCCAAAGGGAAATCCTTTTTTATTTTCCAAATAATTTACCAGCTGATAAGCATATTCTATTTCACTGTCACATACAGCCAAAACGTAATGCATTAAATAATCCCCCCTGTCACAAGTACCGCCAGTAAAATAGGAACTGCAAGTCGTACTTTTATTCTTTCCCTCTCCTGTTTTTCAAGATCTGATTCATGATAGTTTTCCAATCTTCCTGTAGTGATTATTTTCTTTAAATATAAACACAGATATTCCATTCGTTCTAAAAAACTGTGGTGGTAATTCATCTTGACTAAAGAAAGAAGTGCGGCAAGAAACATAGAAATAAAGATACAAAAACATAAGGGTAAAAAACTAAAATAAATACCAAGCATAGAAAAGATTTTTAAATCTCCCGCTCCCATTCCTCCGATTTTATATACCGGATAAAACAGTGCCAGGGGAAGGATAATTCCCGGAGTATATCCCACAATAGCAAAAACATCTTGTAAGATAATCAATCGAAAAACTCCCCCTATGGCTCCTATTACAATCAAATAATTGGGAATCTTCCCTTTTTTGTAATCATAAAAAGCTGCTAAGGATAAAATTAGTAGTAATAATAGCAGTATAATCACCTCCCGATTTAATTTTAAAATCTAAATAATTTATAATTTACCTTGCAAAAAATTATTTTGACCTTAATATAGTTTAAATTTGTAAAAATGGGTATAAATAAAGACTTATTCACATGTGATTTTTATCTGTCTTTAGAAAATAGATGCCAAAAGAATTTGGCTTTAGATAATTAATTTGTGATTGTGAGTATATCCTGTTTTTTTCTCCTTGTCCAGTACTCTGTTTTAATTTTTTTAACTTTGTCGTTTTCTACAAAAGGAGAATCAAATGAAGTCCTAAAACAAGGATAAAGCCCGGAAATCCAAGGATTGTACATGTCAAAAAGGTAATGGGATTCAGTCCAATCTGCAGCTCTTCTCCTTTCATTTGCAGGATGTAATTGATCAGTATTATAGCCGCGGATGCACAAAGTCCCCGAAATAATCCGTTTAGTAATATTTGAGATTTTGCCTTTACCGCCATTATGAATAAAAGAAATCCGCACATAGAAACTATAAGAATCATTCCCTGTATTTTCATCACTAACACTTTTTCTTTCTTTTTTATTCTATCTATAACTATTCAAGGCAGTGATAATTTATGAATTACCAAATTTTTTATGATATGTATATTTTTTCTTTTTCTTTACTATACTTCATATAAAGGAAATAACGGAGGTATTTATGAAATTTATTTTTAAGCAATCCCCAAAACCTGAATTTGAAGATAAACCAAAAACCTTAAGGGAATGCATTTTGGAAGATTTAGAAAAAACAAGATTTGAACTGGAATCTGCTTATTCCGGGTTTGACAATGTAACAGATCCGGATTTAATTGATTGTTATATTTATGAGGTTAATGCCATTATGAAGCGCTATAAGTACTTATTAAATCAGGCAGCCTCTTTATCGAAGCTGCCTGAAGAAGAAACCATTTCTTTAAACACGGAATCCACGGTTACTGCCCTGGTCTGACAGGTTAAGATTTAAGCTGTCTTTTCCATAGGTTAAACCTGCATATACCGTTTGTGTATTTTCCATAATAGGAGCTGACTGATCTTCCTTTGCTATTTGCTCAAAGGATTTTCTCAGCTCCTCTATCATTTTTATCACGGGAGGAAGTAACTCCTGCTTTTTTTGAATCGCTGCAGTAGAAAGTTCTCTTTTATAAAAATAATAAAGTCCTCTTAATACATTAGCGATTTCATACTGAAAGTTTAAGGAATTTAATAATTCATCAATGCAATTTTTTGCATAACCGATATTTTTTTGGTATTCCTTTAAATTACCTTTTTCATAATCACTAATGGCATCCTGAAGGTATTGCAATATCATATCATACAATATTACAATCATCTGACTTTTATTTGCCTTAGTAATCCGTAGGGTAAACTCCTGCTTTTTTTCTTTTGTCATACTTTCCATCCTCAAAACTTGTCATTATGACTTACCATTACACTACTGTAACAGCTGCAGTACCTGAGAAGGTCTTTCATTAGCCTGTGCCAGCATAGAGGTTCCTGCCTGTGTTAACACCTGAAGGCTGCTGTAATTGGTCATTTCCTCTGCCATATCCACGTCCATAATTCTGGAATATGCACTGGTCATATTTTCATAGGTGGTATCCAGATTCTTTGTGGCATGTTCTAATCTGTTCTGATAAGCTCCCAAATCACTTCGAATCTTTGATACATACGCAATAGCATCAGAAATTTCATCAATAGCCTCTGTGGAGGAATCCTGAGTTAAGGTATTTGTATGTAAGATACCTACATTCTTTTGTGTAATAGGGGGAATTCTTACTTCTAAAACCTGTCCTTCATTAGAACCAATCTGTAAGGTCATAGATGCCATACCGGTAAGATCTAATGATATCTTTTGTAGCGTCACATCATTAGCCGCATCAGGCTTGGGATTATCAATGGTTAATCTCATTTCAAATCCATCCTTAGCTGTAATAATCACTTCATCATAAAAGGTTTCTGTCTCAAATGCCGGAAGGGTAGTTCCATCCGGTAAGGTAATACCATCATCAGGAATTGTTACCTTTGTTAATTTCCCCTTTTCATCAAAGCTAGCATCTATTTGTGTAATTTCATAAATTCCCACAGCCATAGTGTCAGAGTAATAATCAATAGTTACACCTTTACCTTCTACCACATACCCCTTTAAATCAAAGGTTCCATCCAACAGATTCTGTCCGTTAAACTGGGTAGTCTGACCGATTCTGTCAATTTCTGCCTTTAAGGCCTGAATTTCTTCATCAATCATAGCTCTGTCATTATCTGCCAGAGTTCCGTTTGCTCCCTTTACTGCCAGCTCATTCATTCTTTGTAAAATATCATGTACTTCTGATAAAGCTCCGTCTGCAATTTCAATTACGGAGATTCCGTCAGAGGCATTATTTTCGGCAGTATCAATTCCCTTTAACTGGGCATTCATTCTTCGTGCCATTGCCAAACCTGCAGCATTTTCCTTGGCATGATTAATTTTATATCCGCTGGATAAACGTTCCAGAGACTTTGATAAGGCCATGTCATTTCTCTTTAATGCATTATTTGCAATCATTGAAGATACGTTATAATTAATAATCATATGCTTTTTCCCACCTTTTCTTATTCCTCTTGTGAAATATATCGTATAAAGCTTTTCGCAACTTTATACAATACAGAAATATCTTGTGATAAATTCTCCTCTCTTTTTTCCAAGCGGTTAATATCCAACTTTTCATTAACTCCGAAGAATATACCTTTTAAGCTGATTTTTGTTTCTGTCAAAGCTTCTTCTACCGCTTTCGTTAACTGATGTTCTCTCTGCTGTAAATCCTGTTTTTTATCCATATAGTCTGTTAATACAGAACCCTCCAGAACATTTTCTCTTAGGGTAAATCTTGCTTCTACCTGTCCATAGACCTTAGTATCCATGGTTATTTTTACATTGGCCTCTTCCTGCTTACTGTGAGTTACCGTTAAATTAACAGAAGTAATTTCCTCTCCGATTTTAAGGGGTATTTCATAACTTTCTTCTCTGGATAAGTTTCCGGCAACGGTAAGCTGCTTATACACTGATTGAAGCTCTTTTAAATCAAGATGATTAACTTCCCTTCTTTCAATACTTTCTTCCAGCACATGTTTTGATTCTTTTATTATCTGATCATATTTCTTATTTCTCTCTTCCCTTTTTTCCAAAGAGGAAATAAATTCTTTTGCATGGGATAAAATATTTTCCTCTGCTTCTTCCACGGCCCAATCTTCTTCTGACTGAAGCTGTACAATCTTGGAAAAAGCTTGTCCTCTTTTTCTTGTTAAAAGATTCATACTTTGTAAATTATCCATGGTAACAGGCTGATGAAAATATTCCAAAATATCTTTTTCTTTTCCTGTATTTTTTACTACTTCCCGGAATTCCTTTAACTGTTCCTTCTGAAAATCAGAGGTTAGTCTGGCATCTGCCTTAATTTCCTCAATAGCCTTAATTTGATCGGAAATGGAAGCTCCCTTTTCTATGATCTTTTCAAGGGCTCCTAGGGAATCATCTACCCGGATATCTGTTCCTCTTGCTTTTTTACTTCTTACAGCAGATAAAAGATTGGAAAAACTGATAGATGCCTCCTGAGAAAGAAGACTGCCGATCACTGCTCCGTCAGATTTTTCAATCTGGCGTATCATACGGTAAATTCCCATATAAGCAGATCGTTCTTTCTGGGTAATATCCCCCTTTTTCTCAAGCTTATAAAGAAACTCACTGTATTTCTCTGTTGACTCCAAAAAATCATTCTCTTTTTTATTCAGATACTCCTGAATCTCATCCATGGACATTTCCAGGGGATTCATTCCCTCTCGTATCATTTCCAGGGTAATAGCCGGTTTCATTTTCTGAATAATATTTTGTACCTTCTTATCCGCTTCCTTTACTCTGTTTAGATTATCCTCTGTAATGGTAATCTGGTTATAACCCATAATACGAATGGCGCGCTGATTAGCTTCTGTAATCTCAGCTCCCATATCCTTAAGGATATCATCTACATTTCTAAAGGCCTTTTTTATACTATCTCCCAAATCTCCTCTGGGTGCTGTCATTAAGGTTTCATAGCTTTCCTTTGCCGCCTCAAACTGCTGCTTTAAAATCTGCCCTTCTTCCACTACCCTATTAATGGTAAATGAGCTTGTATAACTGAATTTTCCTATAACTGCTGCCGGAAGAGAAGGTAATTCCTGTATCTTTTCCACAGCCTCTTTGTATAAGGAAGCCCTTTTTCCTTCATAGCTTTTACCAAATACATCTGCTTCCCACTGCCATGCTGCCTGATCTAATTCTTTAATTAACTCCTCCATTGGTGCTGTATCGATGGAATATCCTGATTTTAACAATCTGATATTGGCTTCCACTGTCATTTTCAAACGGACTTCTTCCAGCATTTTTCTGGCCTGAATATTCTCCCTGGTAATCTCTACAGAGACTTCATATTCTTCCATCCGTACTAAGGTTAATTCCTTTTCCCGAAAAGCAGTATAATCTGCTGCCTGGAAAGACACCTTTTGATATCGGTCTAAAATATCCTGTGCCTGCTCATAAATATTTGCTTCCTTGCAGGATAAATTAATTTCAAAAGGAGAGCTTCCTTCTGCAATAGCTTCTGCAGATTGACGGATTACCTTTGTAACGTCTAATGGAAATTCCAAGGATTTGATATCCTGCAGCAGTAAAAGATGATCAGCTGTCACGGGAATTCCCTTTTCCAATAACCATTTTCCATTCTCAATATTTTCTGCTGTAGGCTTAATTCCTGCCTCTTCTATTCTTTCCCTTATTTGTTCCTCTATTTTTGCAAAATCTTCTTTCGTAACAGAGGTTTTTCTTATATATCCCTGATTTCCCCCTGTTTTTGTGTATTCTCCGGATGCATATCCTGTATAGGATGAAGTATTTTGTGTATTAATACTACTGTATCCTGCCTTGTATAAATTGGCTAAGGTAGGCTCCATTTGCTTACTTACCAAATATGCCAGATTTCCTTCCTTTGGCTCCTGTAAGGTAAGAGCCTGATCTACAGCTTCATCAATCTGTCTTATATTTTCCTCCGTTATGGGTACATCTGCCTGCTGTAGCTGATTTACAATAGCTTGAGCATAGCCTGTATTTCCTGTAATTTGGGTTAAGGTTTCCATGGAAATGGTATCGGTATATCCCTCAATATGAGTTCCCCCCTTTGCCAGCTCTGACTTAATGGTATCTAAAATAGTTACCATTTCTTCAGGATCCATAGCCTCCGGACGATATCCTTCTTCCTTCATTTTATGAAAATCCCGGGGAGACATGGAGTTAGATAAAAGGGTCATTTTATCACGTTGTGCCGTAACGTAATCCTGAACCTTTCCTCCGCACTCTACAGCATCTGATATAAACTCCTGATAAGAAGCCAGTGTATTCTTTTTTTCTGTATTTCCTGCTCCAAAAGCAATTGTGCTAACTGCTTTTTTTGGTTTTTCTTTTTGATTTATAGAAAGATTATTCTCTGTTTTTGCTATTTTATTTTGCCACTCAAAATTGATTTTCATAAAATGCTCCCTCTCTTAAAACGGTCGGATAAAAAAAGAGTGAATATAAACAAATTCTGCTTATATTCACTCTCTATTTCGGTTTTTTCCTAAAAAAACTTAAGCTTTAGATCTCAAATACCGCTGCAGTAAACGCAGGAAGGGTAAAGGAAATGGAATAAGGCTTATTATCACATTCTCCCTTAACAGGTATAATTTCCTTGGGAATTACTGCTCCGTTTCCTCCATATTATTTCTCATCACTATTTAAAATCAGTTTACATTTTTTCTTTCCGTCTACTCCCACCTGATAAGCTTCTCTTTCAATAGGAGTCATATTCAGTACAAAAAGGAACTTCTTCTTTCCGTCTTCACTTTTGCGTAAAAAGCTGTAAATACTGCGGTCTGCATCATTACAGTTAACCCATTCAAATCCCTTCCAGTTATTATCATTTTCATACCAGGCAGGGTTGGAAACATAAAGCCGTAACAACTCCTTTACATAAGTCTGCATTCCCTGATTTAAAGGCTCATCAAGTAAAAACCAGTCTAACTCTCTGGCTTCACTCCATTCTCTTTCCTGTCCAAACTCCTGTCCCATGAACAAAAGCTTCTTTCCGGCATGACCAAACATATAGGTATAGCCAACTCTCAGATTGGCATATTTATCAATCTGGTATCCCGGCATTTTATTCACCATGGAGCATTTTAAATGTACAACCTCATCATGGGAAAGAGGGAGAATATAATTCTCTGAGGTATTATAGCTCATGGCAAAGGTAAGAGCATAATGATTATTTTTCTTAAATAAGGGATCCAGCTTCATATACTCACAAAAGTCATGCATCCATCCCATATTCCATTTAAAGCTAAAGCCCAGTCCATCTTCTTCTACCGGTGCTGTTACCTTAGGCCATGCTGTTGATTCTTCCGCAATAGTCATTACTCCCGGATAAGCTCCATGAATAACCGAATTAAAATGTTTGAAAAACTCAATGGCTTCCAGATTTTGGTTCCCGCCATACTTGTTGGCAACCCACTGTCCATCTTTTTTCCCGTAATCCAAATAAAGCATGGAAGCAACGGCATCCACACGAAGTCCGTCAATATGGAATTCCTCTAACCAGAATAGGGCGTTGGCCAAAAGGAAATTTTTAACTTCTGTTTTTCCATAATTAAAAATCTTGGTTCCCCAGTCAGGATGTTCTCCCAGTCTCTTATCAGGATGCTCATAAAGACAGGTTCCGTCAAATTCTGATAAACCATGGGCATCTCTGGGAAAATGAGCGGGTACCCAATCTAAAATTACCCCGATTTTATTTTTATGAAGCTTATTCACCAAATATGCAAAATCCTGTGGATCACCATGACGGGATGTGGGTGCATAATAGCCTGTTACCTGATATCCCCAGGAACCGTCAAAGGGATGCTCTGCAATTCCCATTAATTCCACATGGGTGTATTTCATTTCCTTTAAATATTCCACAAAGCGATCAGCAAATTCACGATAATTATAATAACCGTCACTGCCGTCAGGATGTTTCATCCAGGAGCCAATATGACATTCATAAATTGCCACCGGCTCTTTATTCATATCTTTTTTCGCTCTTTCTTCCATCCATGTCTGATCTGTCCATTTAATTGCGGATAAATCAACAATCTTGGAGGCTGTTCCGGGACGATATTCCGCATAGTTTGCATAAGGGTCTGCTTTATAGTGCTTTTCTCCTGCAGGTGTTGTAATTAAAAACTTATATAATTCTCCTGTTTTAACACCGGGAATAAATAAAGCATAGATTCCTCCAGGCCCCAGTCTTTTCATCTTGTGCTTTGTTTCATCCCAACCATTAAAGCTGCCGATTACATGAACAGAAGCTGCATTAGGTGCCCATACAGCAAAATAGACACCTTTTTTCCCCTCCTCCAATGAAACGTGGGCTCCCAGTTTTTTATAAATCTGGTAGTGTGTTCCTTGGGCAAATAAATATTCATCATCCTTGGAAATAAATACTGTCTGATTTTTTGTCTCTTCTTTTGTTCCCTTCACCATTTCCCTACCCTCTTTCTTATATAAAATCTTTTTCTCTCAAAATAATCATATCATTGTCATCGTAGCGCTTTCCTAAGACAAGATCAAAAAGATGACCCAGATTTTTTCTGTTTACATGATAAATTGCCTCATCCACCAACTCTCGTACCTCTGTTACCGTTACAATATGATCACTGGTTTGACGATCCTCAATTTTTGTCTGGAGAGCCAGCATCCCTAAATCATCTATGGCATATTCCAGATGAGCCGCATACTGTCTTCCGTAAGCTGCCAAAGCATCGTTATGCAAGCCTTCCAGTTCAATTCTTGCATTGAAAAAGGGCTCCATGGAAGGGTAGGCTGCTAACATTCGCTTCATGGCCTTTTTATTATCTTCCATTATCACTACGATTCCTGTCTGCTCCTGATTTAATGCTTTCAGCAATTTCATCACTGCCTGAGAATTCATGCCGCTTGCTTTTTCAATAATCAAGCCTCCATTATTCAACTTGTTAATGGTACTCTCCACACTCTTGCTGTTTAAGGAAGAACCGGTAACCTTAGCAATAACACCGGAAAAATTAGCATCTGTATTTTGAAGATCCTTCATAATGTTTTTTGCCATTTTTAAGGTATCTAAATCTCCCTCTCCTGTAATAATCACATTTCCTGTATAAGCGGAAAGACTGATTAAGTCCAAGGCTTTTAAGAATCTTCTTCTTGCTCCCTTAGTTTGAAGGAAGGATCCAAAAAGCGCCTTTTCCTCCTCTGTCAAATCCCGAAGCTCCTCTTTTGCCTCTGCAATCTTTTTTAAGATTTCCTCATTTTCTTTTTCCTGTGATAATTGATCCGGCTCTTTTATTTCTTCTGCAGTGTCTTCTTCCTTTTGGGAGGTGTTTTCTGCAATTTCCTCTCTTTTCTCTTCTTTTTCAGGCTCCTGTTGAACCTCCTCTTCCTTTTCCTCCAAAACTTCCTGTTTTTCCGGGATATCTCCCCGTTTTTGGAAAGATTCCAAAATCTCCTGTACTGCCACGGAAATCTGCTCTTCCTCACGGGCCAAAGTATCTCCTGTTAAGACAGCTGCATTCTCTCTTTCTTCTTCTTTAATTTCTTCCAGTTCTTCCATCTCCTCAGTCTGAGAAGCTTCGAAACCGGCAATAGCAATCTCAATTTTCTTTTGTTCCTCTTCCAAAGGAAGATTTTCTTCCTTTTGGAGCTGCTCCAATACGCCGTCTCTTACCTTTTCTTCAAATTCGGTAAACATATTTCCTGTCTGCTCCAGAACCTTTTGTGTCAGCTCTTGACGGCGCTTTTGTTCATGGTCTTTCTTCATTTTCTCCCATTCAGAAAGAACCTCTTCAATATTCATCTGTCCCGTAATCTGTTTTTCTACGCTTACCTGTGGCGGTACTACCATAGAAATTTGTCCGTCGTAGTCCTGAGACAGGATTTTCTCCATGGATCTGGGAACATTGGTTACCTTATATTCTTCTGCCTTTACCGATTCCTGCTTCTGTATAGGCTGATTGATTATCTCTTTGATGGAAGTAATCTCTTTGGTGGCATCGAGACATACCTGCTGTTCTTCTTTCGGCTCTATAATTGCCATGGCTGCTACTGCCACTTCCTCTTGCTTGGCAATAAGCTCCTTTGCGGCTTCTTCCTCAGATTGCTGCGGCTTTTCCTTTTCTTCCTCCACTAAAACAGTATCTTCTTCTTTTGGTGTGTTGTTTACATCCTCTTCCTCTTTTTCCTCTGTCTTATTTTCTCCGGAATAAGAAGACTCTATTTCTCCTGTTTTATCCTCATAAAAAATCTCTTTTTCCTGTCTTTCATTTTCCAGCATGGGAGCCATAATCTGACTGGTTACTTCTCCCATCTGTGTTTTTTCCTGCTGTATTTCTTCATTTTTTACGGAAGGATCTAAAACCTCCTTCATACTTTCTGCCAAAGCCTTCTGCAGATTAATGGTATTGTACTGTCCTACATTAACAGGAGCAACCTGAATATCCTCTTCTTTCTTTTCCTCCAGGGCAGAATCCGGTCTTGGAAGAACTGCATCCTTCCCAATAAAAGAATTATAACTGGCTTCCTGGGCAGGAGTAAGGGGTTGGTGAAGCATCTTTAACTCCATGGCTTTCTTCACATATCTTCCGTCACTAAACCATAAAATTAATTCATCACATTCCTCTACACACCTAGTAGATAATCCTACTCTATGATATAAATAGGCCAGTTCATAACCCCATTTTTCCCGATAATCTCTTCTTTTAAATTCTTCCAGAACGGCAATTCTCTCCTCCAGGCTTACTTCCTGGGCTACATACAGCTTATACTGAAGAATATATTTCCCATTATCCATAGGCGCCAGCTGTACAAATTCTTTATAATATTCAATGGCCTGTACAATCTCTCCCATTTTCAAACAAAGTTCACATAAAGAATATAGAATCATTCTTCCGTTGGGATGTCTCTCATAAGCCATTAATAAAAGCTCTTTACTTTCCTTATATCTTCGATTTACCTTATATAAATCACTTACGGTACAAAGCATAGCCACACTTCGTACCCTTGTCCAATCAATTTCGTCTGCAATCTTTACCGCTTTAAAAAATTCTCTCTTGGAAATTAAAGTCTTAATTTCCTCCGCCCTCATTTTATATTCTTGCTTATCCAAAATGACACCTCAATCTATATTTTTACTTAAAAAAACCTATATTTTTACAATTTAGTCTATCATATGATACACAAAAAAACAATAAAACTAACCATGAAAAAATACTTATGAATATCCTTACCCATAAGTATTTTTTTATCACATTTTTTATTTATTTGTTACTTTGATTTCTATGTAATTTTTGGAAATTCTTTTCCTATCTCTATTGGTCTAATACCCGAAGTATGAAAATACAAAGTATTTTAGAGGTGTTCTTAATCCTTGGAAAATATTTAAAATTTATTTTCCTTTATGTTCTTCTAATAAATTTTCTTCCGCATAAAGGACAGGTTATTTCAATCTTTCCTTTACCTCTGGGAACTCTGATTTTTCGTCCGCATCCCTTACAACGATATATTTTATGGGTTTTTCTTACCGAAAGACGTAATTTAAAAAACTCCAGCTCTTGTATAAACTTCTGATTTTCTTCTCGTCTTTTATAGACTTCCTTAGAACAAAAACGAAAGATACTATAAAGAAGAGCCAGAGAAGACAAGATATCCATAAGAGGAATCTTTATAATCCTTGTTATAGGAGGAGATAACAGCATAAAAATTACAGCCAGCCAAAGAGCTGCCGTTTGTAGTTCATCCCTTCCGTTTCGACCCATCATAAATTTTTGCAGATACCACCGGATTTTATTCCACATTATCTTATCCTCTCCTTACCCATTGATGTCAAATTCTGTATATATTCTGTTTTCCAACAGTTACTTATTTACCATACAATTTGTACCCATACTGTACTCTTCACTGTATGTATACATCCATTTTAACAAAACTTCTATTGCTTAATCTGTTAAGAAAAATACCTTTCTTCTTTTTTATAGTATAACAAAATTACTTGGGAAACAAAAGAAAAGTAATCTTAAAAAACTTTAAAAAAAGTAAAGAAAAAGTAATGTATCATTGCCTTTATCTTCTTATCTATACTATAATACTGAGATGATGTTATCATATTTTATTTCATATTTGAGGATAAGTGAGGTATTATGAGTATTTTAAATGTAGAGCATTTGACCCACGGATTTGGTGACCGTGCAATTTTTAATGATGTTTCCTTCCGTCTGTTAAAAGGAGAGCATATTGGCCTTATCGGTGCCAATGGAGAAGGAAAATCCACCTTTATGAATATTATTACCGGGAAATTAATTCCCGATGAAGGAAAAGTGGAGTGGGCAAAAAACGTACGTGTTGGCTATTTAGATCAACATACCGTGTTAACTCAGGGAATGACCATTCGCATGGTTCTTTCTTCTGCTTTTGATTTCTTATTTGAAATGGAAGCTCAGATGAATGAACTCTGTGAAAAAATGGGAGATGCCTCAGAACAGGATCTGGAAGAATATATGGAAGAGCTGGGAACCATTCAGGATCTTCTTACGGTTCACGATTTCTACCTTATTGATTCCAAGGTAGAAGAAGTAGGACGGGCCCTGGGACTTTCAGAGCTTGGTCTGGACCGTGATGTTACTGAGCTAAGCGGTGGTCAAAGAACTAAGGTTTTACTGGGTAAATTGTTGCTGGAAAAACCGGATATTTTACTTTTAGATGAGCCTACCAACTATTTGGATGCAGAACATATTGAATGGCTCAAACGTTATCTTAATGATTATGAAAATGCCTTTATTTTAATCTCTCATGATATTCCCTTTTTAAACAGTGTTATTAATCTAATTTATCATATGGATAATCAGGAATTAAATCGCTATGTGGGAGATTACGATAAATTCCAGGAAGTTTATGCCATGAAAAAGGCACAAATAGAAGCTGCTTATAATAGACAGCAAAAGGAAATTGCAGATTTAAAGGATTTTGTCGCCAGAAATAAGGCCCGTGTTGCCACAAGAAATATGGCCATGTCCCGTCAGAAAAAGCTGGATAAGATGGAAATGATTGAGTTGGCTACGGAAAAACCAAAGCCGGAATTTGTCTTCAAAGAAGCCAGAACTCCGGGACGTTATTTATTCCAAACAAAGAATCTTGTGATTGGATATGATGAGCCTCTTTCTTCTCCTCTTAATCTGGAAATTGAACGAGGAGAAAAAATTGCCTTTATTGGCTCCAACGGAATTGGAAAAACTACCCTTTTAAAATCTCTTTTGGGCTTAATTCCTTCCTTAGAGGGTTGGGTAGAAAGGGATCAGTATCTTCATATCGGATATTTTGAACAGGAAATGAAAAAAGGGGTTGAAACCACCTGCCTTGAAGAAATCTGGCAGGAATTTCCCGGCTTTACCCAATATGAAGTTCGCTCCGCCCTTGCCAAGTGCGGTCTTACCACCAAGCATATTGAAAGTAAGGTAAAGGTATTAAGTGGTGGAGAACAGGCAAAGGTACGCCTTTGTAAACTTATTAACCGGGAAACTAATGTACTGCTTTTGGATGAGCCTACCAATCATCTTGATGTGGATGCCAAGGAAGAGTTAAAACGTGCTCTTAAAGCCTATAAGGGAAGTATACTGATGGTATGCCACGAGCCGGATTTTTATGAAGACTGGGCTACCAGAGTAGTTGACTGTACCAAATGGACTACAAAGATTTTCTAATAGGTAACTATTCAGAGCCACAATGAGAAAATCCGAAGGATTTTCGAATATGGCTCTGAATAGTTACTCTCTAAACTCATATCAAAGCCATTGTATTTAAATTTTCACACTTTACTCCCCAATCAATACTTTTTTTCCCTCAAAGGCAAAGCCATATTTTCTGATTCTTTCTTTTTCAATACCTTCGGACAAAAGCACAGCTTCGTATTGTTTCTCGTTAATCTGATCCAAGGCTGCCTGTACGGTATCTTCTAATGTCTTCTCTTCTGTAACATCATGCACCTTAAATTCTAAAAGGAAAGCAGGCTCTTCCTTTTTCCTTGGTTTCATCATAACATCATATCGTCCGAATCCACTTTCTCTGTTGGATGTAAGTACATAGCGTTCTTCCAGCTCCACCAAAAGCCCCAGTACAAATCCATGATAAAACTTCTCCGGTTCTGCTCCCCAAGGGCTTTTTCCCGTATCAAAGTAACTAAAGGTTTGCAGGCTGATTCTATTCATATAGGCGTTCATTTCCTTTACATTTCCTGCCAGAAGAGCACGAAGAAATCCGTTATACATGGGCTTTACCGAGCCAAACCAGTCTCGGATCATTCCCCGAAACATAAGCTTTACCTCATAGTTGGTCAGTCCCAGCTGGTATAAGGGCACTCTGTCCTCTGCCTCATTCCCATCTTCATGAGAATATACCTTTAGATATCCACTGGCCACCAAAAGACTCCAAATGGCTTCTTCACTGCCATCAATATTTCCAAAAACAATCTGTTCATCAATGGGGCTTTTGATGCGCTCTCCCTTTAGTAAATTCTCAAAGGTATTCTTTAATTCCCCATTTCCTTCCTTAATCAAATTGCTTACCAATCCATTGCTGCTGGTGTTTGCCCAATAAGGCTCATATTTCTTTGTGGCAAGAAAATTAATGATAGACCAGGGATTATAAATGTCACTAATATTTCCAAAGATAAAGCCATCGTACCATTGTTTTACCTTTTCCTTTTCTTCCGCCATTCCAAACTCTTCCAAGGCGGTAAATACTTCCTCCTGGGTGAAACCAAAGGATGTGGCATATTTATCTGAAGTAGCAGTTACTACTCTTAAGTGATTTAAATCAGAAAAGATGGATTCCTTGCTCACTCTTGTTATTCCCGTCATTAAAGCCCGCTCCAAATAGGGATTTGTTTTAAAGGTAGAATTAAAAAGACTTCGCATAAAGGATACAATTTCCTTCCAGTATCCATGAACGTAGGCCTCCTGCATAGGGGTATCATATTCATCTAACAGAATGATAACCTTTTTCCCATAGTAACGTTGTAAAAAATCTGATAGCTTATGCAAAGATATGGAAGCCTCATAATCTGACATATGACAGGACACAGAATCAAAAAACAATTTGTCTCCTTCTGTCAACAGTTCACTGCTTCTTACTTCCCTGTATTTTTGATATTGTGCTGCAATAGCATCACAAATTTTTTCCCTGGCCGTTTGAAAAGTATCATCTTTAATTCCCGCAAAGGAAAGACTAATTACAGGATAGGTTCCCTGCAGCTGCCTGTACTTTTCCTCCTTCCAGATGGACAATCCTTCAAATAAATCCCCTCTTTCTGAATACTTATTGGAGAAGAAATGCTCCATCATACTGATATTCAATGTTTTTCCAAAACGACGCGGTCTGGAAATTAAGGTAGCATCATCTCCACATTCCCACCATTCCTTAAGAAAGGAGGTTTTATCAATATAAAAATAATTTCCTTCTCTTATCGAAGCAAAATTTTGTTTTCCTATGGCTACCCTTCTTTTCATTTCTACCTCCCATTTTGAAGAAAGCATAATGGTTCATTTTTATTTCCTCTTCATCATACAGTATTTTATCCTGTGTAACAATAATTATTATTTTGTCTTTTTTATTTCTCTTAGTATATTCATTAAGTCAAGCTTACTTTCCTTATTAAAAATCGGAAGAATTGTTATTGTTCCTAAGCTTGCCCCTATTGCAAGTCCCCTTTCCCAACCATTGGTAAAAACTACTGAAATCACAATATCTATACAAATAAAGCAGATTAGAGATTCCCTTAAATAGCCCATGCAACTACAAAGAAGAAAAACAACAAATAATATGGTAATCTGATCTAATATCACTAATCAATATTTCACTTCATAAGTAATCTTTTTCTCTATTTCATTACACTCTATCAAATATTTACCATACTCATATACCTCGCCTTTCGTTCCTTCTACAGGCTGAATGCCGTATGTTTTTTGTAAATATTCTATTTTATTTCTCATCATTTCCTCATCTTGATATTGGGTAACTACCTTTATTTCAAAATTATCATCAAATGTCCTAATATATTTATAATGATATTCTGATAAAGTAAGTCCTTTTTCCTCTACTTCCGGAAATAAATTTCCATGTCCTTTTAAAGCTTCTTCTACTTCCATATCGTATTTCTTATAATCTTCCACTTTGTCTGTTTCCGAACAAACTGCTCCTCCAAAAGCCAATACCGTTCCACAAAATATGGTAATTATTATGTAGGGAATCATTATAATTCCAATAACTCTGCCTACTGCCATTTCTTTTGTTTTTTTTCTATATATCAAAATATTTGCTGCAATAATACCAACAATTGGTATCACAATTCCCATGATTATATACCCTAAAAAAGCTTTCCAATCACTGACTTTTACATATTTATAGTTCCAAATATTACTTACAATTCCCATGAAAAAAAATAATAATGACACCATAAATCACTGCTTCTATTTTAAATAAAATTTTATCTCATCTTTGTTTCATACATTTCTCCTTGTTTTCCCATGCATATATTTAAAATATATTCCTCATATTAAGAATAAATCTTCTCCATTTTATTTTCATAAATCTGATACCAATCTTCCATCGTATAACGCTCTTTTTTTTGTAGGGAAAGTAATGCTTTCATCCCAAAGGGAATCCCTAACATTTTCTCCTCTATTTGTTTCCAGTTTTCTCTTATTCTTTTTTCAAGTATGGGTTCCTTTTCCCCAATAGTTTCCTTCAAATAAATATAATATATCCTCACCAGTCGTAATTGTAATATATTAATATCTTCTAACTTAAGCGTATATAAAAAAAGATTTTCTAATACTTCTTTGCTTTTCTTTGTAAGGTAATCTCTATTTTCTGCTATACAGTCATAAAGTAAATAGGTAAAAAATCTGATTTCTGTACTTTCTTTTAATGTCCACTTTCTACTTTCTTGAAAATAATGATATAGAAATGTTTTATCAAATTCTTCTGTTATTAAGTCGGTAAATATCTCAAATGCCCACTCTTTCTTCCTTCCACGGTTCCATAAGCCTATTTCTATAGCTCTTCCATGTTCATATAAATTTGTAATAAGATAAATCATGGCTGCTGATGCCAAGAATAAACCTAATATTACAGAATGTGCAATTCCCGTCACAAATCCTATGATTATGGTTAGAATATTTACTTTAAAAAGAATATCAATGCATCCTTGATATTTTGTCCAATATCTTTCTATATCTTTTATGCTTTTTATATTTTCATAAGATATTTTTGTACAAATCTCCATCAGTCGACTGGGCCAAAAATCTATTTTTAATCTCCCTCTTTTAGGTTCCCACGCTATAGGACAAAAGTATAGCATCTTTATCTCATATTCTTTTCGAAAGATAAAATAGTATAACAAATTGCTTAACCATGATAAAAATATAGTTTCAGCAATCATTACTACCAAGCCTAAACCGGCTCCTTTCCAAAACACAGGTATCAAACTGCCTCCATATCCTAATTGAAAGGAAAGAAAAAGAGTTCCTAATAAGAGATTAATCGTAATGCTTAAAATATAGATCATATATATTTTTGTATTTTTACTCATTCTGCTTCTCCCTTGACGCCATACTTTGATTATAGCTTATATCATTCTTTAGCAAACAATATTTTATAAATCTTGTTACAAGAATATTTACCATAAATTACAAACGGTCATTACGCTAGGACGTAGCTTGATCTAATTTTTCCTCATGGAATCTTCCTTCTTAGCCGAGAACCCTTTAGGTAAATGGTCTTTGGGAATATATTTTTCATAGTCTATATCTGTAAAACCATTACAAAACCGGAGCTCCACATAAAAAAGCTGACTATTTTCCTTATCTACCAGGGCATAAATATACCCATAATACTCATCTGCATATACTGCACAAAGCTCGTAAGGAAAATCTGTTGCTCCATAGATATATATATCCTCTGAAGAAGAAAGTGCTTTCAACCTTTCATACTCTTTTGTATATACATCCTCATCACAGCGATAAACCAAGTATCCCATATAGCAAGGATCCCAGGGATTATAGTAGTAATAAATAAAATCACTTACTTCTGCATTTGGGGGAATTGCATCCGGGAAAATATCATTATATGTATTAAAATGTTCTTTATACTTACCTTCTGCCCCAAGATACTTTTCATATTTTGCGATATCCGTTACTTTTTGTCTGTTATTAAAGAAACTCAAAACAAAAAGCAGAAAAATACCTGTTATGATAATACCTGAGACAATCTTTACTATTTTTTTATACATTTTTACTCACTTTCTTTTAATCATAATGATTATTTTGTTCAATTTACGTATTTATCGGGTGTATGAAATAAATACATATACCTGATAAATAATCAACAAATCTGCCTTTGATTCCATTAATCTATCACTGATATTTTTATTTTATCTTTCAACTATTTTAATCCTTTCATCATACGAGTAGAAATCAAACATTCATCTCCGTTGACCATATAAATCACCCTGTTTTGAAAATCAATTTCTCTAATATTATCTTTGTTTACCAAAAAAGAGCGATGACAACGATAAAATCTCTCATCTACTTTTTTCTCAATGTCTTTAATTTTTCCCCAAAATTCCATCTGACGATTTTTGCAATGCAGAATAATCTTATGTACATTTGTAGATGTTTCAAAGAATAAAATTTCATCATAATCTACTGTAATTACTTTTTCATTTACTTTCACAGAAAAATTAGCCTGTACTTTATTATTCACAGATGCAAATCTTTGATTTGCTTTTAAAATACATTCATATACTCTTCTATCCAATTCTTCAGGATTATCCTTCAATATAAAGTCTAACGCTTCCAATTTATAAATAAAGGTCATATAACTCATTTCCGAATGAGTTGTGACAAAAATAATAAATCCTCGAGGATCATATTTTCTAATCTCTTGTGCCAAAGTAAGTCCTGTCATATCCGCACCTAAATCAATATCAAGAAAATATATTCCAACATCCTCCGTCTCTTTCACTTTTTCAAGGATTGTATGTGGATTATTTGAAACACAACCAATTTCCATATCCAAATCTTCCATAAGAACAATATTTTCAATAGTTTTTTTTATTTTGTTCCTTTGTACCTCTATATCTTCACATACATATATTTTTAACATCTCAACTCACCGCTTATTTTTATGATTTTTTAACAAAAAATTTCTAATATTTCTTTTTATATTATTACGAGATATCATAAAATTTTCAAAACTATATAACGACCAAAACAAGAGCAGTCCAATAACTCTCTTTTATAACTTAATCTCCCCTAATAATCGCTTATCAATTTCAGTTATATGCCGCTCTAGAATATTTACTGCTATTCCATAGTAGTTATTGTCAAGAAATAAAATTCATCTTCATACTATTCATAGCCATATTAACATTTGCCTTATTAAGTAATTGAGTATCGCCTGTCGCCAAAATGACAATAAGGTTTTTGCACTGAGACAGTTTATCTATTATGCTTCTTCTATTGTCTTTATCTAAATACGCAAATGCATCATCCAATATCACAATGCCACTATTATTATAAAGTGCTCTTGCAATCGCAACTCGCTGTCTTTGTCCTTCCGATAACTCTTTTCCATTTACTCCAATATTTGACGAATCGCGCATCATAGTATGATCTATATTGGCTATATAACACACCTTGTCATATTTTTCTTTGTCCATTTTCTTGAATATCGTTATATTATCTTCAACAGAAGCATCAAATAAATGGAATTCCTGAGAAACATAGCCTATTTTCCCTTGATTATTTCCATCAAAAGATACCATTCCTTCGTAATCCGAATATCCTATGATAGAATCCAAAAACTTAGTCTTTCCACTACCTGTATCACCTGTTACCCCAAGCATATCTCCTGCATTTAAAATAATATCGTGAAATTGGTCCTTCTCAGATAGTCTAAACCTTTTGAATATTAGTCTGGAATTCGTTCCCTCGTTTACAGGATCATTTTTAACTTTACAAACTAACGTATTTATGGTTTGTTCAACGCTACAATTTACTACTTCTGATATTCTTTCCAATGTATTTTCACCGCCCTTAATAATACTTGCAATTGTGTTGAACAACTGTAAAAATGCCCCGGCATAACCAATATAGGAAATGAAAAGAATAATATTACCGACAGTCAAACTAGTATTATTATGATTAATTAAATAAAATAATAAAATTAAAATAATCCCCGCATGCTTAATCAATTCCGTAACAGTATCCATTAATACATTTTGCTTAACTTTATCTAGTAATACCTGATTTTTATTCTTATTCACTCTACGAAATTCATTAAAAATATCACCATTTGCCAAAAATTGAATTGATTCTCTATTATTCACGAACTCCGACAATCTGATAGAATAATTGATGTTCTCCTCTCGTGCCTTCATATGTTTTTCTTTATATATGTTACACCATCTCCAATACAATGCACTTACAATTATTAGGGGTATTATTACAAACAAGGTTATCGTAAAATCAATAAACATCAATACAATGGTTGAACTTATCACAAATACGAACTGACTCAGCAATTCTAATTGTATCAACAACATATATTCCATTATTTCAACATCATAAGATATAATATCTAAGATTTCTCCTATGTTAATATTCTTGTCTGATTTAATTAATTGTTTTACCATGTTCTCTTTGATTGATTTACCTACAAAGAATGTAATTAAGGCATCCACTATTCCTGCTTTTTTCATTATGTAAATAGAGAGCATATTTATTACCAAAAGAATAAATACTAAAAAATAGTAATCACTCATCATATCTTTTTCAAGAATATCAAACATATTCCCAATAATATAAGATGATGCAAAAGGTGAAACCGTCCATATCAGAATCATTATAAAATAACCTATAAACAATATAGGTTTTATACTAAATAATTGGTGATTTATCTTTATTATGGTTTTTAAATTACTTGTCATTGTCTTTATATGGTGTTAACAACTAACCATATCCCCTTTCTTCTTCTTCCATCAGATTAATCCTTATGTATTACTTGCAATTCTTCTAGCATACTTAGAATAATACGAATTTGAGTCTTTTTCCAAAATACTTCTCACCCCATATTCTTGCACGCTTCCATTATTTAGCATTAATACCTTGTCACATTTTTCTAATCGTTCAACATTGTGTGTGACGATAAGCAAGATGTGTTTTTTAGATATCTTATCCAATAATTCAAAGTATTCTTTTTCAATGTCTTCACTGATACTAGCAGCAGCTTCATCAAGAATAACAAGATCCTTCTCAAAAAAGAATAATCTAATAAGATTAATTAATTGCTTTTGCCCTGCTGACAGTTTATCTTTATCAAGCTCACTGTTTAACTTCTCCTGTATATCATCTCCTTTATTTATTCCTAATAGATATTCTAAACCATTATTTTTTATAATTGAAACCACTGTTTCCAAATCAAGGTTTGAAAACATATCTAAATTGTCTTTTAGAGATGCTTTAAAAATCTGTTCACCAGCTGTCAAATAGCCAATACGCTCTCTTAAGTTTTCAGTATCTATTTCTTTAATATTGATATCATTAATAAACACATTTCCTTCTTGTATTTCATAAAGTTTACATAATATTTTGCATAATGTTGATTTACCAGATCCTGACCCACCAAATATGCCTAATTTTTCTGCACTTGCAATCTCAAAATTAATGTTTTGCAAAGCATACTCATTTCCAAATTTATGAAATATATTTTCAATTCTAATGGATGATATTTTATTCTCTAATTTGAAATGCCCTTTGCAAATATTATCATCAAAAACAAGAATATCATTTATCCTTCCTATACTCTCTTTAACCACCATATAACTCTGTATATAATTTTGCATATTCTCTAAAGGACTTTTAAGCATATTTCCATAGCTATACAGTACATAAACAAATCCAAATGTTATAATCCTTTTTGAGTAAAAAAATCCTCCTCCAAGAAAAGAAATAGTATTAACCATCAATATTGCAATCAATGTATATGTCCAAACTCGATAAAGATATTTTTGCTTTTTAACTCTATACTCTTTCAATTTTTCAAAAGTTTTATCCATTCGAGAAACAACATTATTATTAGCATTCATAACATTAATTTCTTTTTTTATTGTTATAATTTCACTTATGAATGATGTTACTTTGGTTGCTTGCTCTCTCTCTTTCAATATTGCATCTGATTGTTGTTTCTGAACAAAATAAATCATTACACTCACAGTAATTGTTAATAATACACTGCCGATACATAAATAAGTGTTTTTTATCAAGAAAAAAACAAAAATGCCAGCCAGAGTAAATAAATCAACAAACACAGGAATCGCTGTATTAACTATAAATTCTTCTACGATGTCTATATCCTTCTCTACAACCTCTAATATATCACCTACTGAATAATGATTATAAAACGTTTGACCCCTTGACAAAATTTTTTCTAATAATCTATATCTTATTTTATCCGTTATCTTGAAGGCAGATTTTTTTTCTGAATAACCCTTCAACAACTTTACAACTACTAGAAAAAGAACTAACCCTATATATGTATAAATAATTGCTTCCCATCCTGAACCACCATATGCAATTATATCAATAAACTTCTCAACCATTATTGGCAAAGCCAGCTGTATAATAGCATAGAAAGCACAACAAAGGCCTGGCATAACCAAATATACAAAATCCACCCTATTAAATAAATAATTTCTTTGCGTATAATTCCGCATTGTTAAAACTCCTTATACCTAAATTCTTTATCCTCAGCCACCGTGTACCCATTATTTGAATAAAAACTGTCTAGTCTTTCATCCTTATATTGTTCAAAATAAATACACGAAATTCCATTCCCTAATGCCTTCTTTTCAAATTCATTGATTAATATTTTCCCTATCCCTTTTCCTTGCTCCACATTATCAACACAGATTTCATCAATCTTGGCATACATTTCATTTCCAAAATAATAAACATTTCCTAAAACAAAACCTAAATCTTTTTTATCATTACTTACAATAATACAAATTGACTTTTCATTATTTAAAAAACAGTTCAAATTATATTTTATAAATTCTTTATTCATCAACTCTAAATAGCCTTATTATATAATAGAAATAATATTATTCTCTTTTTTGTCATAAATGCTCATTTTTTTGCATATTCCGCTTGAACGGAACAGCCAGTCCGCGATAGCGGTAAGGCTGTCCGCGCCAAACGGGAAGGTTTATTAATTAAATTGGATTACGCATGTTCTTTCCATTCAATTCAAGGCGGAACGCCTTGTGAATAATGCGGTCAAGACATGCATCCGCATAAGTATTATCAGCAAACAGGTCATACCACGATTTGACCGGTAACTGGGAAACAATGATTGTTGATTTCTGATTATCCCTGCTATCGATTACCTCAAAGAAATCACGGCATTTATCAAGGTCAAGATCCATAAGTCCAAAATCATCAATTACCAATAAATCAAGTTTTGCCATATGATTTACATACTCAAGATAGTTTCCTTTGATACGAGCCTGGTCCATTTCACTCATCATGGTGTTTGCCCTGATATATTTAGCTGTTTTAAACTGTCTGATGGCAGCAATACACAAAGCATTGGATATATAAGATTTACCGGCGCCGGTAGCACCTGTGATTAGAAGGTTTCTTCCTTCCTCAAGCCAGGTGCAGGTAGCAAGTCTTTCAATGGTTTCTGTATCCAGCATTCTGGCTGGATCATATATCGTGTCATCAAAAGCTGCCTGTGGATACCTGAGAGTAGCCTTTTTTAGAAAACGATTAAATTTTTTATTAAAGCGCAGTTCCCATTCGTAGTTAACGATATTGGAAAATCTTTCGTAAAATCCGGAAAGGTCAGAATTGGGATTTTGGATCTGTTCCTCATAAGCTTCTGCCATACCTGACATTTTCATTTGTTTGAGACGGTCAATAATGACTATTTCTTCCGCAGTTAAATTTATATTTTTCATAGTATTCACCTTTACTTATAGAAGTCCTTTCCTCTGATATTTTCATGTGATGGAAGTGATTTTCCGCCACCGGAATCCGTGCTGTTAGCAACGGTTCCAAGAACTCTCTTAAAGTAGGAATACTTACAGGCATGCATCTCAATACACTTGCGTGATGCTTCCTCAACAATTCCATGAGGAATTCCCTTGCACGAGTGAAGGATGCCGGCACAACTGTTATAAGCCTGTTCTTCGTGCCTTGCAGAACGGAGTACCTGATCTATCAGTTCTGCTGTATATTCGCCATAAGCAGATGCCCACCTGCGATAATAATTCCCATCGCGGGCATTTACTTCTTTGTAATAAAGGTGCTCAGGTTTCATATGGCTGTCATCTGTGATATATTTGGGAAATTCTCTGTATGAACGCTTATGTTTACAAATAAAACGGTTATTGCGGTCACAAATCATGATTTCCGTAGGTGTCGCCTTTAAGATTGCAGGTTGACCACGATATGTGTACAATACAGAGTAATAGTGGCCATCATACTCAAGATGATAGTTATCCGGAACTTTTAGAATGTATTTATAGTCACAAGTAGAATACTTATCGCCTGGCAGCGGTTTCATTTGTGGCTTGTCATACTTAATGTATGTATCCATTCTGGAACCAACTTTCTTCTGGAATTCTCGTCTGTTGATGTCTGCTATTATTTTTTGCGTCTCATCATTAAGCGCTTCCAGAGAAGTAAAGATTTTTTCTTTCAGCCGTTCGATAAGATGAGTTTCCAGATACTTCACATGATTCTCAACCGTTGATTTACCTTTTGGCTTTCTGGCCGGTGGCGGAAGTATGATAACGTTATAGAATTCTTCCAGATCCTGATATGCGGTATTAAGAATCAGCTCATCCTTCGTATGTTTTTTTACTGCAGTTTTGCAATTATCTGGTACAAAGTACTTTGGAACTGCGTCATAAAATGTGATTGCATTGACAGTTCCCTGCATAAAACTGGGAAGTTTTTCATCCAGGAAACATTCCGCATAAACCAGACTGCTTACACCAAGCGTTGTGGCAAATATATGGACTTTCTTTACTTCTCCTGTATGAGGATTTAATAAAAGTTCTGGTTGATCTCCAACCCAGTCAATATACATTTTTTCACCGGGAATGCGTTCTACCGGCATGGAGACTTTATCTCCACCATAGTTCTTTTCTATGAATTTGGAAAAGTATTCATAGAACTGGGAAGTCTGGTAACCATTGGGATTTTCACTTTTGTAATCAAGCCAGCAGTAAAACATGTTTACCCTGCTTCCTTTGGACATCATACGCTCATAGTAGCGTTCAAAATCAGGCATGGGAATATCATTCTTCCTGATGTTTCTTGGAGGATAAATTAGTTCCTCCACTTGGGATGGTTCCAGTTTTAAAAACTCCTCCCAACTTAGACCGGAATTTTTGTACCGGTTCATAATTAAGTCTATGCCACTGTTACCAATACCATAGCGTCTGCGGATAACCGGATAAGATGCTTTGGTGTTTCGCAATCCGATTACACCAATAATTGTGTTGTAGTCATGCATAATTATAGCTCCTTTCGTAATAAATTTTTTAACTACGAAAAGAACTATATCATATATAAAAATATCCCGTTTTAAGCGGAAAGCTTTCCCGAACGGGCGGAAATGGTCATCCCGTTTTAAGCGGAATTAAGTTCCCGTTGGAGCGGAATATGCATTTTTTAGTCATAAGTGTTTTTTCTTGCTATTTTTATTATAATAAATTACAATAAATCTATTTTAATAATGAATTTTATGTAACTCTATTCTTGAAATACATTACAAGATTTTACTAACTATGACTACGAGGAATTTTTATGTCTACAATATTTTTAATTGCTTCTATCTTTACTGCACTTATGTTAACTTGTGATATTTTTATTTTAGTCCACCCACATCTTTCTATTAAGAAATATCC
>JAFXGR010000098.1 GCA_017520155.1 Lachnospiraceae bacterium | reverse complement strand
TTTTAAATTAACTATACCATATCACATGCCTATTTTCCTGATAGCAAAGATTCAAAAATCCTCAGCGTAGCCCGCTACGCCTACGTTTTTTGAACTTCACTCTCAGAAAAATATTCTATGTGAATGGTATAGTTATTTAGAAACAGTTACACTAAATCTCATAAGGCGTAGTCTGGTAAACATAGTAGTTAAGCCAATTGGTATAAAGATTATTACAATGGCTTCTCCACTGAAGATAAGGCCTTTTTGTATCGTCATCCTGGGGAAAATAATTTTTAGGCGGCTTAATGGGAAGTCCCTTATCCTTATCCCTGAAGTACTCATTTTTCAAGGTATAACGATCATATTCCGGATGTCCCATAACAAAAACCTGCTTTCCGTCTTCCGTCATGGTTAATAAAACTCCCGCTTCTTCAGACTCTGCCATAACCAATAATCCCTCACAATCATGAATCTCCTTTGCCGGTATAGTAGTATGTCTGCTGTGGGGGATAAAAAAATAATCATCAAACCCTCTGACCAAGGGCTCTTTTCTATTTAAAACACGGTGCTCAAACACACCAAACATTTTTTCCGGAAGTATTTTTTTCTTTAAACCGAAGTGATGGTACAAGCCTGCCTGGGCTCCCCAGCAAATGTGAAAGGTAGAGGTTACGTTTTCTTTGGACCAATCCATGATTTCACACAATTCAGTCCAGTAATCCACTTCTTCAAATTCCATCTGTTCCACCGGTGCTCCCGTAATAATCAGACCATCCCATTTTTTTCCCTTTAAATCATCAAAGGTATGATAAAACTTATTTAAATGTGTGCTGGAAGTATTTAAAGAAACATGGCTGTTCATCTTCATAAAAGTAACATCTACCTGAAGGGGTGTATTACTTAAGGCTCTTAGAAGCTGAAGCTCGGTTTCCTCCTTTACCGGCATAAGATTTAAAATAATAATCTGAAGGGGACGAATATCCTGATGCAGTGCTCGGTATTCATCCATAACAAAAATATTCTCGTTATCCAATATATTTCTTGCAGGTAAATCACTCTGTATTTTAATCGGCATACGCTTTCTCTTTCCTTTTTATCTTTTATTTTTTCAAAATAGGGTAACTCACGTTAAATTCTAACACAGAAAAAATATTACTGCAAGAAAACCTTCTTCTCTGAAAATAGGCAAAAAAAAAGAATGGATAACGAAAAGAGAAAGGGGCGATTTCCGTTTGTCCATTCTTTTTTTGAGAGATTGCTCTCTCCTTACTGCTTCTTTATAATACTATCTCACTGTGATAAAATCAAGTCTATTTTCTTATTTTTAGAATTTCTTTATATTTCTTTAGATTTATTGCTATTTATAAGCAATTATACGATGTTTTTGCTTTTATAAAGAACTTCTGTCTCCCTTTCCATAGGTTTTACTGCACTTTATAAATTCCTCTTTTGTATTGCGAAGGGCATCAAGAAGCTTAGGGGAAAAAGAGCCGCATTGTCCTTCCAGAATCATTTGGAAGGCCTCCTCACAGGAAAAAGCAACCTTATAACATCTTTCATTGGTAAGAGCATCATAAACATCTGCTATGGAAACCAACTGGGCCGCAATGGGAATCTCGTCCTCTTTTAGGTGATCAGGGTATCCTTTTCCATCATATCGTTCATGATGATATCTGCAGATTTCATGAGAAACCTTTGCATATTCCGGTTCCATCACCTTATGGATATGCTTTAAAATATCACTTCCTTTACTGGTATGCTGCTTCATTAATTCAAATTCTTCTGCAGTAAGTTTCCCCGGCTTTAACAGAATATGATCCGGCACCGCAACCTTTCCTATATCATGTAAAGCACTGGCAGATACAATGATATCCAGTTTTTTTCTGGTTAAACCATATTCCGGATATTCTTTCATCATATAGTTTCCCAGAACTTCCGTAAATCCCTTTACTCTCTTAATATGCTGCCCGCTTTCCAAACTCCTGTATTCTACTACCGTACCCAACACATCAATAATCTCATTATTTGCCTGCTGCTGCCGCTTTGCCTTCTTACGAATCACTTGAGAATATAGCCCCAGTGTAAATAAAACCATAATTAAAATAATTACCCAGGTAATAAAAATCTCTTTGGCTCTTTTTTCACTTCTTCCCTGTCCACTTTGTTCCGCATAATCAATAACTGCCTTTTCCATGGTAGTATGGGGAATTTGCTGCAAACTCCTGTTGATAATGGACAATAGGCTGCTATCTTCTTTTCTGATTCCAAAACCAACACCTCTTTGTCCTGTAAGATGGTAATATTTTAATTCTTTTCTGCTGTTTTTTTCTCCCATGATTTTTTCTGCCATCATGGTATTTACGATAGTACAATTTGCTTGTCCCTGTAAAACTGCATCAATACATTCTTCCAGAGAGTCATAGTATACATATTCCGCCAAAGGATAACTGGTCAAGATAAAACTTTCCTGAAAGGGATCTTCCTTGGTTAAAGCAATTTTCTCATATAATCTTTGAGAATATACCTCCCGATAAATCACAGACAAGGGTAAGCTTACCGCTTCATCGGAAAGCAGAATCTGTTGTTTTTCTGCCATCCGTAAATCCAAATACATAGGGAAGATCAGGTGCAGCTTTTTCTCATCAAAATCTTTCTTCAACTGTTCCATGGAAGTATAGGGTATAGCCTCCACCATTCCTCCATACTCCATAATCTGTTCCTTCAGCTGATTTAAGATAAAAGATAAATATCCCTGTTCCTTGTCCTTTGAATGGTAATCGGAATAGGGAAGAAAATCATCGTAGTACCCTAAAGAAATAATCGTATTTTCCTTTATCCACTGCTGCTCTTTTTTATTTAACTCTCCATTAACCAGAGTTTTTCCAAAATATTTTGTATGAAGCTGTTCTGCATAATAGGGTGTAATCTCAAGAACTGAGCGCTGAGCATTATCAAAGGCTTCTTTTAATCCTTCTTTTTCCTTATTTAACCCAAAATAATATCTGGATTCTCCAATCTTAAACACAGGATTCCAGTTTCCTATGTAATAAGTATCCATAGTTACATAAGCATCCACTCCCTCTTTAGGAGAGTTCCCGTCACTTTCCACAATGGTACAATTTATCTTTTTTTCCTTCAACCATTTTCTCAGCAGCTGAAGCTGATAGGAATCTCTGGTAACTGCAATAATTTTTCCTTCTAAAGAAGAAATGTCATCTGCTGTGATGGTGGATTCCGGCTGTACACAGATATAATAGTTTTCCTCTCCCATGGGCAGCTCGGAAAAGTCCATAACTTCTTTTCTTTCCTCAGTAAAAGAAATATTCACTGCAATATCCAACTCTCCTGTTTCCAGCATTTTTAGCTGTTCTGGAAAGGTTGCTGATATATACTCATAAGTCCAGCCTCCATAACCGGCAATTCGCTGTAAATATTCGTAGCCGTAGCCGGTTCTTGGCTCTCCTTCTTCTCCCATCATAAATATTCCTTCCGGTGCATAACCAACCCGTAAAGTCATTCCTTCTAACTCATTTGCCTGCACCTTATTTCCCGGGAATATTCCCATGATCAAAAATAGTATAAATACCAGTCCTATTCTTGTTTTTCTCTTCCTTGTACTTTCCAATTTTTTCACCCTATCTTACATTTATCCTTCTGACTCTGCTATACTTCTCCTAAATATAAACGAACAAAATCCTGCTCCGTTAAAATCGAAACTCCCAGCTGTCTGGCTTTTTTATTTTTTGCGGAGTCCGAAGAAGCATCATTATTAATTAAGGCAAAGGTTTTTCCTGTGACTGAACCTGTTACCTTCCCCCCCAATGCTTCAATTTTTTCTTTCAGCTGATTTCTGTTTTCAAAAATAACCAGGCTTCCTGTAATAGCAAAGGATTTGCCTTCTAAAATCTGCTCTTCCTGTGTCTCCTGTGTTTGAATATGGAGCTCATTTAAAAGAGACAGAAAAACACTACGCCTTTTTTCTTCTTTAAAATAATGAGTAAAGGCTTTGGCAATTACCTCACCTACACCATCAATTTCGCTTAATGACTCCTCATTAGCTTCTAAAATAGCCTGAATATCATTTTTTAAATGCTTACAAATCATTTTTGCATTGGCAAGACCGATGTTGGCAATTCCCAAAGAATAAATTACCTTAGGTAAAGTTACCTCTCTGGCTTTTTCAATACTTTGGATTAAATTTTCATAAGATTTTACTCCAAATCCCTCCATATTTTGAATTTCTTCCTTGTAATCATTTAAATGGAAAATATCCTTGTAATCTTTTAAAAATCCTGCATTAATGAATTTTTCCAAAGTAGCTTCAGACAAGCCTTCAATATTCATGGCATCCCGCCCTACAAATAAAGTAAATGCTATAATTATATTAGCACTGCATAGAGGATTGGTACAAGATAAAGATTCCACCTCATTTACTTTTCTGATTTCTGTTTTTCCACCGCAGGCAGGACAGCTCTTAGGGATTTCCACCGTACCGGAACAAGTCAAATTTTCTCCAATCTGAGGAATAATCATATTTGCTTTATATACTAAAATTCTGTCCTTGTATCCCAGCTTCAAGTTCTTTAAAATACTTAAATTATGAACTGATGCACGGCTTACTGTGGTTCCTTCCAGCTCCACGGGATCAAAAACCGCAATAGGGTTAATCAACCCTGTTCTACTGGGACTCCACTCAATTTTTTGAAGAATCGTTTCCTTCATCTCGTCTTGCCACTTAAAGGCAATGGCATCTTTAGGGAACTTTGTAGTTCGTCCCAGGGATTTCCCATAAGAAATATCATCAAAAATCAGTACCAGACCATCTGAAGGAATGGAAAAATCAGCTATCTTCTTTTCAAAATAATCAATGCCTTCTTCTATTGTTTTGGCAGTTACTCTCCGGTATTCCACTATTTCAAATCCTAATTCCTTTAAAAAGCTCCATTCCTGATGATGACTCATAAATTCCTTTCCCTGAGCCTTCACCAGACTAAAACCGTAAAAACGAACATTTCTTGTTGCTGTAATACGATTGTTTAATTGCCTTACAGAACCGGAGCATAAATTTCTGGGATTTTTATATTTTTCCTCTTCCTGTAAAATTCCCTGATTTATTTTTTCAAAATCCTCATAAGTAATTACTGCCTCTCCTCTTAAAATCAAAGTATCCTTAAAAGGAATCACCAAAGGAAGATTGGCAAACACTTTGGCATTATTGGTTACTACCTCTCCCACTTCTCCATTTCCCCTGGTAACTGCCTTTTTTAATTTTCCCTCTTCATAGGTCAGCACTATGGTAAGACCATCCAGCTTCCAGGAAAGTAACCCTTCTTTTTCTCCCAGCCAGGATTTTACTTCTTCCCGGTCCTTTGTTTTTGCCAAAGACAACATAGGGCTTTCGTGAGTTTCCTTAGGCAATTCTTCCACCGCCTCATATCCTACGGTCATAGTAGGACTTCCTGACAACACTACTCCCAGTTCTTTTTCCAAAGCTACCAATTCATCATAAAGCCTGTCATATTCCAAATTACTCATGATTTCCCGATCTTCTGCATAATAAGCTCTGGCTGCTTCTCCCAGTATTTTTGTTAATTCCTTCATTCTATTTTCCGGACTCATTATTATCTCCTTATTCTCTGACCATTATTCTTATTCTTTTATTTCTTCTTTCCCCTCTTCTTGGCCGCCATTCACTTTACTATATAGCATTTCCAATTCTTCTTCCGATAATCTTCGATATTCTCCCGGCTTTAAATCCCCAAGACTGATCTGGGCTATTCGAATTCTTTTTAATTGCTTTACATGATAGCCAAAAACCTCACACATCCTTCTGATTTGTCGATTCAGTCCCTGAGTAAGAATAATAGAGAAGGTATACTTTCCCCTTTGCTCCACCTTACAGGGTCTGGTGCTTTTATTAAGCCCCGGAAGATAAACCGACTCTCTCATCCCTTCGATAAACTCTTTGGTAATCTCTTCCTTTACTTTTACCACATATTCTTTTTCATGGTAATTTGCTGCCCTCATCAACCCCTGGATCAAACTTCCGTCATTTGTCATAAGAAGAAGTCCCTCCGATTCCTTATCCAGCCTTCCTGCGTAAGTTACCCTTTGAGGATAATTCAAATCCTGAATCACTGTTTTTTTTGCATAAAGATCTCGCTCTGTACAAGTTATCCCTACTTTTTTGTAATAGGCCAAAACAATTTTCGGTTGTCCGGCAGATATTTTTTTTCCCTTTACCATCACCACATCATTGTGGGAAACTTTATCCCCTGCTGTGGCAAAAGAACCATTAATGGTAACCAATCCCTGCTCAATCATCTTATCTGCATCTCGTCTGGAACAAATTCCTGCTTCCGCTATATATTTATTGATTCTGACCTTCTTTACTTCCATATCTTTTCATTCCTTTATACCCAAACAAAAGCCTATTGATTTCACTCAATAAGCTTTTATTCGTCATGTTAACTATTTGTCCTTTTTTTGCTTTTCCTGCTCCAACACCTTTTGTTTTTTCAGCCATTCCTTATGCTGACACTGATAAGATAGACGATCACTGATTTTTGCCAATCCATAGATTTTTTCCATTACATCCTTATTCAGCATCTTATCACTAATTCTCCACTTCCAATTATTTCCCAGGGTAGAAGGAAAATTAATTCTTGCCTCTTTTCCCAAGCCCAAAAGATCCTGTGCCGGAATAATACAAGTGTTTGCACAGCTCATCATAGCAAGACGAATATAGTCCCAGTACTTATCCTTGGCATAGACGGTTTTATTGTTAAGATAAGTTTCTGCAAAGTTCTTGCTTTCCTTATCCATCTCTTCTGTCCACTGAACCAGTGTTTCATTATCATGGGTTCCCGTATATACTACACTGTTACGATCATAATTATGGGGTAGATAATCAGATTTTCCGCTGGGATCAAAGGCAAAAGCCAAAACCTTCATTCCCGGGAATCCGCTTTCTTTTAATAATTCCTTTACGGAAGGTGTCATATAGCCTAAATCCTCTGCTATAATCTGCTTTTCTCCCAGTCGTTCTCTAAGAGCAACAAACAGCTCCATTCCCGGTCCTTTTTCCCAGTGTCCATTTTTTGCTGTAGTATCCCCGTATGGAATACTGTAATATTCATCAAAGCCGCGGAAATGATCAATTCGTACTACATCGTACAGCTTAAAGCAATGCTCCACTCTCTTAACCCACCAGTCGTAGCCGGTATTTTTATGAAATCCCCAATCATATAAAGGATTTCCCCACAATTGTCCATCATCTGAAAATGCATCGGGAGGACAGCCTGCTACAGCCTTTGGCATATAATTACCGTCTAATTGAAATAGTTTAGGATTTGCCCAAGCATCTGCCGAATCTATGGACACATAAATGGGAATATCCCCGATAATTTCAATTCCGTTTTCATTTGCGTATGTTTTTAATTTTTTCCACTGTCTGTCAAAAAGATATTGAATATATTTATAGAAGGAAATTTCTTCCTTGCATTCCCTGTTATAATAGTCCATGGAATAATCCCAGCGTTTTCGAATATCCTCTGCCCATTCCATCCAGCAGGCATTGTCAAATCTCTTTTTAATTGCCATGTACATGGCATAATCATGAAGCCAATTCTGGTTTTCCTTTAAGAAAGAAAGATATTCTTCCTTCTGTTCATACTCATCTCTTTGAAAGGCTATTTTTAGAACCTTTAAACGGGATTCTGACATTTTTTCATAATCTATGTAGGAAGGATTATTTCCAAAGTCCACGGCATCACATTCCTTCTTTGTGAGAAGTCCTTCCGAAATCAGTTCTTCCAAATCGATAAAATAGGGATTTCCCGCAAAAGAGGAAAAGGATTGATATGGAGAATCCCCGTAACCGGTAGGTGTTAAAGGTAAAATCTGCCAATAACTTTGTCCCGCTTCCTTTAACTGATCTATCCATTGATAGGCTTCCTTTGAAAAACATCCGATACCGTAATTAGATGGTATACTGGTCATCGGAAGTAAAACTCCACATGCTCTTTTCATACTTTTCTCCTTTTCTCCTCTGTTCATTCCTTTTTATACTTCTTTTACTCTGAAACAGTCTCGTCCCTGTTTTTTTGCCTCATATAACTGTTCATCTGCAATTTCAATTAATTCCGGTAGCGAACATTTATTCTTTTCCTTTTGGATACAAATACCTGCGCTGATGGTTACATAGGGTTTTACCTCTGAAGTTTCATGGACTATAGCCGTCTGTTTCAACTTTCTTTGTACCCTTTCACAAATATCAACAACAGTCTCTTTTTCCACCTCATTTAACAAAAGAATAAACTCTTCTCCCCCATAACGAATTACCTCATCACAGCTTCGCACTGAATTAGTTAAAATTTCAGCTACATCTTTTAATACCTCATCTCCCTGCATATGGCCATAGGTATCATTATATTTTTTAAATGCATCAATATCTGCCATTACAACGGCGATCTGAGCAGGTGTTCCCTTTTGCTGATATTTTCTTTGAAGAGCTCCCAATTTTTTTCGATTATAGACTCCCGTCAGCTGGTCTGTAATATCTCTCTCCTTAATAATTCTGATAAAGTAGAAGATTGCCATGTAAAGAATAACTGAAAAACAAATTATTAAAAAGGAAATAGAATTTGTTTTTGTTAATTTTACATTTGTACTCTGAAGACGATTAGCATCTTTGTAATATTTGGAAAAATTCAAATACTCTTTTTTAATATTGGATTCCTTTTCAATTTCAGAATCTAACTGCTGACGATATATTTCAATCTGCTTTTCAATGTTTCCTGTTTTTTCATAGGCAATCAACAGATTTTCATATACTTCTCTTTCTATTCCGTATTCCTTTGCATACCCCTGTTGATTCATTGCCTCTAATCTTTGGATAACCTGATTAAACTGTTTTTCATGAAGAAGATATTTGCAGTAAGTAAGCTCTACAAGATACCATCCTCCATAAAAAACATCGCTGCTTCTTTCTTCATAAAGTTCGATGGCCTCTGTAATATATTCCCCTGCCTTAACATAATTATTTTCTGCCATGGCAATATTGGCCAATACATCAAGGACGCTTCCTTTAATCTCTTCTCTAAGATATTGATCCATATCCGGGATTAAAAACTCCAACTCTTTGATGGTGGTTTTCGCTTTATCAATTTCTCCCACTTCCAGATATGCTGTACTTAAATTAATATAATGACTACAGATGTTATAGTCTCCGCTTTTTTTCCCTTCATCAATCAATCTGTTGTACAGTTCAATTACCCCTTCATAATCTTCAAAGTAGTAATAAATATTGGCAATATATTCTCTGGCAAAAACTAATTCCTGGGTCAGTCGTTCATTTAAAGTTTTTGCTTCCAATCGCAATTGGACATCATAAAACTCACGAATACTTTTAGAATAATTTCCCTCCTGATATTCCATCATTGCAATAGTGTTTTTTACTGCTGCCCAATCCTCCACCTTAAGGTCCTGATTAATTCGCAGATAATCCTCCAGCATCTTTATTCCCTTAGCTCTAAGCTGAGGGTCATATCCTATAGTTAACACTGTGGTCCAAAGCAGTTCCTCTTTAAAAGGAGGATAGTAAGTAAGCTCCTCCATTAACTGCTCTACCATGGAAATATTCCCTACACCCTGAAAAATATACTCTGTCTCATTCAGGAAAAATAACGTATATCCCTTTAAGGCCGGATCCTCCCCTTTTCGTTCCAAAACCCCTTTAAAATCCCGGGCCGCACCTTCATAATCACCTGCTCCAAACTTTTCCAATCCTACCAAAAAAAGCTTTTCTGCAGAATCTTCAGAAAAAGGAATGTCTTTCGGCATCTTCCAGTTATTTGCTTCTTCTCCCATCTCAACAAGTAACTGATGAAGTGGGGACCGGTAATAAACCTCTTTTTGCATATACCAGACACCGGCTGCTACACAAAATAGTACAAAAAAAACCAATCCTATTCCCCATAGATACATTCTTTTTGTACTGCTTCTTCTGATTTCTTCCATAAATATCCTATTTCTAACATTTTATTTTTTTAATGTTTACAAAATTTGCCTTTCTTATTGATTTTGTAACCCTATATATGTCCCTTATTTTATCACATGCTAATATAATTCGCAATGAGAAAGGATTTTTGGCTATTTAAGACTATGTAAGGCTAACTTTCTTTTTCTTCTTTTACGGTACAAGTTGCCACCACATCTACTCCTGTTTCTGCAATATTTTCTACAATAATATCCCCCATAAAAACAGGAAGTTCAACGGATACCCGTTTTAATTGTTTTACCACATCAAATATTTTTTCCTTTGGCACCTCTTTTTTTGTTTTACAAGGAACCTGCCCTTTATTTTTTCCCTTTATGGGAACGGAAGTAGTTACTACTCTGGTGGGATGTGTCACTTCTTTCTTTGCATAAGCTTCTCCCCTTGGACAAGTATTATTAAATACAAGAATCCGATTATCCTCTTGTATTTCTACCTCCATCTGACAGCCCATGGGACAGACAATACACGTCAACTCTCTTTTTTCCATTTTTCTACTCCTTCTCAATTCTTACCCTGATTTTCTCCAATTGGGGAAAATCCAACAGCTGCTCTTTCCTTAGGATAATTTCTTCCATTTCTCCCGGTGCCATAAAAGAACGTTTTTTCTTAAAGACCTGCTGTTCATCAAAATATACCACTATAAAGGCATTTTTGTATACTTCTCCCACACGAAATCTTATGGTAAGCTTTTCTTCCATATTTTCCGGGTGAATATGAGCAGGTACGGTATATCGCACACCCTCTTCGTGATGAATAGGAATAAGGTGCATCTTTTCTTTTGCTTTTCTTCCGTTCACATATAGGGCTGCATTTTTTCCCGCTGTTTCTGCCTCAGAAGAAACAAAATCCACCAAATCATGTACATGTAAAACATTTCCGCAGGCAAAAACTCCCTCAATATTTGTTTCCAGGCTTTCATCCACAATAGGCCCATTGGTTACCTTTCCCATTTCATTTCCCATCTCCAGGGACAGTTCGTTTTCCGGGATTAAACCAACCGATAAAAGAAGGGTATCACAGGGAATATATTCTTCTGTTTCCTTAATTGGATGTAAGTTTTCATCTACTTGTGCCAGCGTTACCCCTTCCACTCGCTCCTTACCATGAATATTTACCACGGTATGACTTAATTTCAAGGGAATATTGTAGTCCTCCAGACACTGTACTATATTTCTTTTCAGCCCCCCGCAATAGGGCATTAGCTCTGCCACTACTTTAACTTTTGCCCCTTCTAGAGTCATCCTTCTTGCCATAATAAGGCCAATATCTCCGGAACCTAAAATCACAATCTCTCTTCCCGGCAAATATCCCTCCATATTCACTAATCTTTGTGCTGTTCCCGCGGAATAAATCCCTGCCGGACGATAACCGGGAATATTTAATGCTCCTCTGGGTCTTTCTCTGCAGCCCATAGCAAGAATAACTGCCTTTGCCGATATTTCCATAAGCCCTTCTTTCCCGTTCATGGCGGTAATCACTTTATCCGGTGAAATTTCCACTACCATGGTATTCAACAGATACTGAATTTGAAGCTGTTGTACTTTTTCTATGTATCTAGCGGCATACTCCGGCCCTGTCAATTCCTCCTTAAAGGTATGAAGACCAAATCCGTTATGGATACATTGATTTAAGATTCCTCCCAATTCTTTATCTCTTTCCAAAATCAAAATACTGTCACACCCACTGTTTTTTGCTCCCACTGCTGCTGCAAGTCCGGCGGGACCTCCTCCGATTATCACAATATCATATGTTTTCATGAAATTATCTCTCCTTACAGTTGATCCTTATTCCTTCCCATAATGAGAATAGATTCCTTGCCCATCTTTGTTATGGTATTTTCCTCTGTTCCATATTCTGTTGCCAGAATTTCCATAATTTTTGGTGTACAGAAGCCTCCTTGACAGCGTCCGAAACCTGCTCTTACCCTTCGTTTTATCCCATCTAAAGATTTTGCTCCCAAAGGACGATGAATGGCATCTAAAATTTCTCCCTGGGAAATCATTTCACAGCGGCAAATAATATTTCCATATTCAGGATGTTCTTTAATCAGCTGTTTTCTCTCCTCTTTTGTTAATTTATGGGGAAACAGTATTCCCTTTCTTCTTCCTTCAAATTTCTTATTTTCCTTAGGATTTAAACCTTCTTTTATCATTTTTGCCACCAGCTCACCAATGGCCGGTGCACTGGTAAGACCGGGAGATTCAATTCCTGCACAATCAATAAACCCTTTTGCATCTTCTGCCTCTTTTATGATAAATTCATGTCCTTTTTCGTGGGCTCTTAAACCTGCAAAGGAAGTAATTACCTGTCCCAAAGGAAGATTTTTTACATTTAATCCTGCTTTTTCCCTAATTTCCTTTAATCCTTCCTCGGTAGTATTTATTCCCTCTTTTTCCTCTATATCTGCTGCTGTAGGTCCTAAAAGCAAATTCCCATGCACGGTAGGGGTCACCAGAATTCCCTTTCCCAGTTTTCCGGGAAGGGAAAAAATCACTTTATTGACATGATTTCCCGCCTTTTTGTCTAAAAGACAGTATTCCCCCTTTCTGGGCGTAATCTCTATCTTCTTTTCACTTACCATATTATGGAATATGTCTGCATAAACCCCTGCTGCATTTACCACATATTTTGTTTTGAAACTTCCCTTTTCTGTATCAATCCTATATCCTTTTTCTATTTTTTCTATCTTGGTCACCAACGTATCAAATTGAAACTCCACGCCATTGGTATAGGCATTTTCCGCCATGGCAATATTCATCCCAAAAGGGCACACAATCCCTGCTGTAGGGGCATATAGGGCTGCAATTACTTCACAAGAAAGATTTTCTTCCATTTCTTTTAGTTCTTTTTCCTCGATTATTTCCAGTCCCTTTACCCCGTTTTTCTCTCCTCTTTCCTTTAATTCCCAAAGAAGGGGCATATCCTCTTCTCTGCGGCATACCACTAAGGAACCTGTTCTTTTAAAAGGAAAATCCAATTCCTTTGCCCATTCCTCCATTAATTCATTTCCCCGGACATTTAATTGAGCCATAAGAGAGCCGCTAACTGCATCATATCCGGCATGTACAATGCCGCTGTTTGCTTTTGATGTTCCGCAGCAAACATCCTCTTCCTTCTCCAATACTAAAATTTTTAAGTCAAGTCTGGATAATTCTCTGGCGCAAGCCGTTCCGGATACTCCTGCACCAATGATAATCACATCATACATTTTTCTCTCCTCCTGTTACTCTTCTTTTGCCCAATCATAAGCATAGGCCACGGCTTTTCCCCATCCTCTGATTCTTTTTTCTCTTTCTTTCCCGGAAATCATGGGATAAAAAATCCTGTCTATTTTGCCGTTTTTTAATACCTCCTGCTTATTTTCCCAGTAACCAACAGCCAGTCCTGCTAAATAAGCAGCTCCCATTGCTGTGGTTTCTACACAACAAGGGCGATGAACAGGAGCATTAATCATATCTGCCTGTACCTGCATTAAAAAATCATTGGCACTAGCTCCCCCGTCTACCTTTAATGCCGTAAGCTCAATTCCCGAATCAGCCCTCATGGCTTCCAGAACGTCTCTTGTCTGGTAAGCAATGGATTCCAGTGTTGCCCTGATAATATGATACTTATTTACTCCTCTCGTAATCCCCACAATAGTTCCTCTGGCATACTGATCCCAATGGGGTGCTCCCAGCCCGGTAAAGGCGGGTACCACGTAGCAGCCATTAGTATCCTCTACCTTTTTTGCCATATATTCAGAATCCTCTGCAGAATCAATCATTCTCATTTCATCCCTTAGCCACTGAATTGCCGCTCCTGCTACAAAGATAGAGCCCTCCAGAGCATAAGTTACCTTTCCCTCCATTCCCCAGGCTATGGTGGTTACAAGACCATTTTTTGAAAATACCGGCTTATCTCCTGTATTCATTAAAAGAAAACAGCCTGTTCCGTAGGTATTTTTCGCCTCTCCGGGAGAAAAACAAGTTTGTCCGAATAAGGCTGCCTGCTGATCTCCTGCTGCACCTCCAATGGGAATTTCTCCCCCAAAAAAGGAGCTGTCCGTAACTCCATAAACACAGCTTGAGGGCTTTACCTTTGGGAGCATACTTATGGGGATTTGAAGTTCCTTTAAAATCTCTTCATCCCAAGTTAAGGTGTTAATATTAAACAACAAAGTACGGGAGGCATTGGAATAGTCCGTAACATGTACCCTTCCCTTTGTTAATTTCCAAATCAGCCAGGTTTCCACTGTTCCAAAAAGAAGATCTCCTTTTTCCGCCCTTTCTCTGGCTCCCTGTACATGATCTAAAATCCATTTTATCTTTGTTCCGGAAAAATAAGCATCAATAACCAAGCCTGTCTTTTTTTGAAAGTTCTCTGTTAGCCCCTTTTCCTTTAAACTGTTGCAATAATCAGCAGTTCTTCTACATTGCCATACAATAGCACGATAAACCGGCTCCCCGGTATTTTTATCCCAGACAATAGCAGTCTCCCTTTGATTGGTAATTCCTATGGCTGCAATATCTTTGGCAGAAGCTCCGATTTTATTCATTGCCTCTACCGCCACCCCCAACTGACTGGCCCAGATTTCATCTGCATCATGCTCTACCCATCCGGGCTTGGGAAAAAACTGGGTAAATTCTCGTTGTGCCATACTACAGATTTCGCCTTCTTTATTAAACAAAATACATCGATTGCTGGTTGTTCCTGCATCCAATGCCATAATATATTTTTTCATTCCCCTACCTCCCTATTTCCTGTACGATAAAAAGCATGCAAACAAAATAACATTCCTGTTATTATTTACATGCTCTTTTCTCTAAACCATATTCATTTGTAGATATTTCTTCTGTCTTCTTTTTCTGTCAAATAAAGGCTGACGGCCCTGATATCCCAACCCACAGGTTTAGAAATGATATTTAAGTAAGCTGTTTTTTATGTTCTAAATATTCCCTTCGAATAATATTTGCCTTATCCGCGTCAATCCCTGCAATTTTAAACATGTAGGAAATCGGATCACCTTCATACTCTTGTTCTTCTCCAAACTCTATTACTTCCAATGCACTTCTGACCACATTAATTAAACAATTTTCACAGTGATCTGACATACACCCCCTACACTGGTATAGCAAATGGGCAATTGCATGAAGTACATTGTATTCATCGTATCCGCCTCTGATATCACTGGGGGGGATATTTTTATAACCGTCGGGAACATAGGTTGTTTTTGCAATTCTGCAATCTGCCGTCACGTTACGCGAATAGCCAATCAAACAATCCCGCTCTGCACAGCTTCCACAAACTTGTGGGGTTTTGCAGATCTTTGCTAAATCCTTAAAAATCTCAATTAAATTAATTTGATCAAAAGTAATCATAGTCTCCTCCTTTTTCTATACCTTATCCTACTTTATCCTCTTCTGGAAAAGTATACCACAAAATTGTACATACAACAATAAAAAACTATCCTACTTTCTCCTTGCAGAGCTGACTTCTTTGCGTTAAAATAGTAAAGAAAAACGGAAGGATATTTTTTATTTTACTAATCCATTAGGAGGCAAATTATGATTTTTAATAATGTAGATTTTGATACTTATTTCAAACACTATCCTGATAAAGCCGGATATTTTGGAAAATACGGCGGCTCTTTTATTGCCCCAGAGCTGCAAAAAGCTATGGATGAAATTACAGAAGCGTATTATTCCATCTGTCAGTCCAGAAAATTCATTGCAGAACTTCGAAGAATTCGAAAAGAGTTTCAAGGAAGACCGACTCCTGTTTCTCATCTGGAACGTTTGTCCGATGCCCTTGGCGGTAAGGTGCAGCTCTATGCCAAGCGTGAAGATTTAAATCATTCCGGTGCACATAAATTAAATCACTGTATGGGAGAAGCCCTTCTTGCCAGCTTTATGGGAAAGAAAAAGGTAATTGCAGAAACCGGTGCCGGACAGCACGGTGTAGCCCTTGCCACTGCTGCTGCCTACTTTGGTTTGGAATGTGATATTTATATGGGTGCCGTAGACATAAAAAAACAGGCCCCCAATGTAGCAAGAATGAAAATACTTGGTGCCAATGTAGTGGAAGTAACCCACGGACTGCAAACCTTAAAGGAAGCTGTAGATGCTGCCTTTGAAGCCTACAGCAAGGAATATAAGGATTCCATCTACTGTATTGGTTCTGTACTTGGTCCCCATCCCTTTCCCTTAATGGTTCGTGATTTCCAAAGCGTGGTGGGAATCGAAGCCAGAGAACAATTTGTAGATATGACCGGTCACCTTCCCGATGCTATTGTAGCCTGTGTTGGCGGCGGTTCCAATGCCGCAGGACTTTTTGCTGGATTTTTAAATGATCCCGTAGATATTTATGGTATTGAACCTCTCGGACGAGGTCCTAAGCTTGGTGATCATGCTGCCAGTTTAACATACGGGACAGAAGGAATTATGCACGGATTTAACAGTATTATGTTAAAGGATGAAAAAGGAGAACCTGCTCCTGTTTATTCTATTGCCAGCGGACTTGACTATCCTTCCTCCGGTCCGGAGCATGCTTTCCTACAGGAGATTGGCAGAGTAAAATACGATGTTATTGATGATGAAGAAACTGTTGATGCTTTCTTTAAGCTTTCCCGAATGGAAGGAATTATTCCTGCTATTGAAAGCTCTCATGCCGTAGCCTACGGAATGAAACTGGCAAAAACCATGGAAAAAGGTTCAGTGTTAATTAACCTTTCCGGCAGGGGGGATAAGGATATGGATTATATTATTGAAAAATACGGAATCCGATAAATTCCTGTATCATAAGATCTAAATCAATAGGTAATCTTTAAATTACCTCTTAAGCTAAAAAGAAAAGCTGTCTTTTCCCCTAAAGGAATAGGCTGCTTTTCTTTTTTACAGTTAAAAATAAACTGTAACCCCTTAACTTAAGATTACAGCCTACTTTATCACTCTATTATTGTTTTCTCTCTTCTCGATCGTTCTCCCATGGAACTGATGCGAAGCCGGTCCATCCTCTCATCTAAGGCTGCACTGATCTTTGCACACTGGTACAGCTCTTCTTCCATTTCTTTCGTAAAATAATGATCCTTTTTATACTTCATCTGGTGCTCCAAGCTGGCCCAAAAGTCCATGGCAATACTTCTAAGCTGCACTTCAACCTTCATCTGTCGTTTTCCTTCGGAAAGAAAAATCGGGATAGAAACAATTAAATGAAGACTTCGATAACCGTTGCTTTTGGGATTTGCAATATAATCTTTTTTGCGAATCAAGGTGATATCATCCTGTTTTAAAAAGGCCTCTGCCAAGGTATACACATCTGTAGGAAAGCTGCAGATTACTCTTACCCCTGCAATATCATCAAGGTTTTCTTCAATGGATTCCAAGGACTTTGGATACTCCTTTTTTTCCATCTTATCCATTATGCTGTAAGGGTGCTTTATTCTGGACTGAATATTATTAATCGGATTTCTATCATGATAGTGAGAATATTCTTCACTTAATACCTTAAATTTTGTTTCCACTTCCATAATGGCACATTTGTAATAACTCATCAGCTTTACAAACTTCTGAGAATTTCCAATAAAATCTTCCATGGAATCATCCCCTTCCCATTGGGATATTTGCTTTTCTATAATTTCAGCAGTACTCTTCATTACAACTTTCCTTTCCCGGCTGTCTATTCCTATTGTTAATACAGTGATTCCTAAATAACTGCACCATTACCATAGCATATTTTTCTAAACAGGGAATTCAAAAAGAGGTCGGCTTCAAAAATATTGTATCAATTTTTTATTTTTTGACTATTCCCCATAAAAGCCATCCCATAACTGCCATATATACCATGGAATTATAAGGATTTGAGGTAATCCTGCAGTTTCCTGTTTTACAACCAATAAAAGTATAATATAAAAATCCGCAAATTGCACCTGTCAAAACAAAAATTACAGGAACCAGCCATTTTTTTATTTGCTCTTTCATCAATATCTCCTTTTCTTATTCTTTTTATAACTATACTATACTAAAACCTTTTTCTTTCCTCTGTGATATCATCACCTACCGTCTTTTCCTCTTACCGATGAGACTTTCCCTATAACCGATGAGGCAGAAAATCAGATTTTTTCTTTGTTCTTTGCTAACATGGATGCTAGTACAGTGAAAAAGGAGGATAAAACATTATGCAGGTAATTAAACTCATACAACTTGAAAAGAAATATAAGAATATCACTGCCGTAAAAAATCTGAATCTGGAAATTACACAGGGAGAATTGGTAGCTCTTCTTGGGGTCAATGGTGCAGGAAAAACTACTACCATAAAAATTCTTTCCTGTCTTACCAAGCCTACCCGGGGGGATGCTCTGATTTATGGTCATAGTGTTCTGAGGGAGCCGGAAAAAGTAAAAAAACTCATCGGTATTTCTCCTCAGGAAACTGCTGTTGCCCCCAATCTTTCCGTAAAAGAAAATTTAGAATTAATCTGCGGTATTCATGGATTTTCCCGACAAAAAACAAAACAAAAAACAAAAGAGCTTACTGAACAATTTTCTCTGGAATCTATTCTTCATCGAAAAGCGGGAAAACTATCGGGAGGACAGCAAAGACGGGTAAGTATAGCCATGGCTCTTATCAGTGAACCTTCCGTTTTATTTTTGGATGAACCAACTCTGGGTTTAGATGTAATTGCCAGACATGAACTATGGAGCACCATTCTATCCTTAAAAAAGAAAGTAACTATTCTTCTTACCACTCACTATATGGAGGAGACCGAAAAACTGTCTGACCGAATCGCTATTATGAAAGACGGGAGACTTCTTATCCAGGCAACTGCAGAAGAATTAAAACTAAAAACAAACACCTGTGATATGGAAACTGCATTTATCTCTATTGTAAAGGAGGGGATAGAATGAGAATGATTACCTTTGCCAAACGATGTACAAAAGAAATTTTACGGGATCCCTTGACTATAATTTTTGGACTGGGATTTCCCCTTATCTTACTTTTTCTTCTCAGTACCATGCAAAAGAATATCCCTGTTCACTTATTTGAAATTAATACTTTAACACCGGGAATCACCGTCTTTGGCCTATCTTTCAGCACTCTTTTTTCTGCTACTCTTCTTGCCAGGGATCGGGAAAGTGCTTTATTGCAAAGATTGTATACTACTCCTCTTACCTCTTTAGATTTTATGTTGGGGTATATGCTTCCTATTTTACCTCTTGTTCTGCTGCAGGCTCTGATTTGCTATCTTTTTGCCATCCCTCTGGGGCTTACGGTGAGTATTCATATTTTTTATGCTATAATGGGAATTATCCCCATGTCTATTTTTAATATTTCCTTAGGATTATTATGCGGAAGCATTTTCAATGTAAAACAAGTGGGAGGACTTTGCGGTGCATTACTTACTAATCTTTCTGCCTGGCTTTCGGGAGTATGGTTTGATTTGAATCTTGTGGGAGGTATCTTTGAAAAAGCGGCCTATCTTCTTCCTTTTGTCCATGCTGTAGAAATGGAAAAAGCACTGTTTTTAGGAAATATTCAAGAAGCAGTAAGCCATCTACTGCCTCTTCTTCTATACGGTATATTTACCACACTTATGGCTGCCTATTGCTTCCTCCTGCAACGAAAAAAACAATAAGGAATTTAAGAAATGAAATACAGACTTATCATTGATAAAAATGCAGAAGAAGAAATTATTGCCATTGTACATCATCCTTCTTCTTTAACAGAGCAAATTGAAAATCTTGTTTACCATTACAAAGGCTGTGACTGTATTATTGTGCACCATGAGGATAAACTACGGAAACTGCCTTTTAAGGAAATTGAATGTATTACCGTTTTAAACCGAAGAGTAATTGCTATTGACTCAGCAGGAAAACAATACCGGATCCAGGACAGACTTCGTGATCTGGAGGAAATCCTTCCCTCTTATTTTATATGGATCAATAAATCCAGCCTTGCCAACGAACATTGTATTCTAAGTTTTGAAGCAGGCTTTGGGGGCGGAATTGATGCCATATTCCGCTGTGGTCACAAAGATTATGTTTCCCGACGTTGTTTTGCTAAAATAAAAAGGAGGTATATAGGAAAATGAAGAAATATCTTATGGAATTTTTTCGCCGGGGATTTATGGCCTGTGGATTTGGTCCCTTGGTATTGGCTATTGTCTATCTTATTTTACAAAAAAACTCTTATGTACAGATTTTAACCATAAATCAGGTTTGTACAGGAATATTTTCTCTATCTCTACTTGCCTTTCTTGCAGGAGGAATGAACGTTTTATACCAAATAGAACGTCTTCCCCTTTTAATCGCTATTTTTATTCATGGCTGTGTTTTATATATTGGTTACTTAACTACCTATTTACTGAATAACTGGTTGGAGTTTTCTCTCACTCCTATTTTTATCTTTACTTTTATTTTTCTTTTTAGTTATTTAGCCATATGGATAATTATTTATTCTCTTACAAAGAAAAATACAAAGGCAATTAATGAAAAACTGCCCTCAATCTCTTCCTCTTATAAACAATGACAATTATACTGCAGGCTCTCTAATGATAAAAAGAAGATTCTTATTCATTTAAAAAGGGTATCGCTAAACAAATCACCCGTTGTTTAGCGATACTCTTTTATTCTTTCTCTACTTCTTTCGTTTTTTTAGCCATATAATTTAAAACGATCCACCAGATTATCCAGCTCCTGTGCCCTGGCTGCCAATTCCTCGCTAATGGCAGAACACTCCTGGGAAGATGCTGCATTTTAGGAGGTAATTAAGGAAATTTGGTTTATTCCCTGCTCTACCTGAAGAAGAGCCTGAGACTGGTCCTTGGCCATCTCACTTGTTTCCTTTGTGGTTTTAGCAAAGTTTTCAAGTTCTCCGATAATCCGTTCAAATCCTTCTGCTGTCTCTTCCGTAACCTTATTTCCTTTATTGATTTCTTCTACCGTCTTTCCGATCAATTCTTTTGTATTCAGTACCGCTGTAGCACTGTCTGTAGCCAGCTTTCCAATCTGATCGGCCACTACGGCAAAATCACGTCCTGCCTCACCTTCTCTGGCAGCTTCGATGGATGCATTTAATGCAAGCAAACTGGTTTGAGAAGCAATATCTTCAATTACTCCTCTATTTTATGAATACAAAAAAAGTCAGGATAAAAAGCAATTGATTTTTTTATTTTTCAATAACAATTAGTCTTTTTACCGTTATTCATGATAGCTATTCTTGAAAAAAAGAACGATAGCCTTCAACAATCTTTTTTACACTATCAAGATGTTCTCTAACCTCCTGCTCTGTCATAGGATCAATTTCTATCATCATATCATCATAGAAGGCAATAATCTCTTTATCTTCTAAAATTTTATCATACATACTCTTTAGCAACCTGCTGGATCCAGCTCCAATCCCTTTTGGAGCCATCACAAAGCAACGATTTCTAAAATAAGGATATCCATATTTTCCCAAACCTTCCACACCTGCAAAAGGCCCTTCTGTAATATCTTCGCCATCAAAAGCTCCTATAATAGTAACCTTACCACTCTCATAGGCCTCCAAAATTTGTGACTGATGTGATACCGCAAAATCAGCTCTTCCACTGGCAACCTCCTTAGCTGCTGCATCTGCTGAACTACAAATAACTAATTCAATATCATCTTCATGAGACATAGAACCAAAAAAAGCATAAGTCAAAAATCCTTCCGACCCCGCACTACCATTAACAGCAACTTTAACTGTTTTCCCTTCTGTCATATACATTTGTACATCGATAGGGGAATGTAAGTCCAAATCAGCTTTAGCACTAAGAACAAAAATAGATGAATATAAATTTTCAACAAAGGTAAAATCATCATAATTAAATTCCAAACTATCCGGATTCATGGTTGGTGCAATAGCAAACATTCCCTCTCCTGCAAAAACCAACTCTTTTGACTGTGCATCACATCCGGCAAACCACTCATTTACCGTTGATATATCTCCTTTTTTTACAATGGGTTCCAGAATAAACTGTTTAGATACTTCTTCTGCCTTTGCAGAAGTTTTCTCATTTACTTTTGCTGCAACTCCCGTTTCTGCCCAGGGACAGGTTACCACCCACGTTTCTCGTTCTTTACTTCCGCAACCTATACTTCCCAATATCATCATGATTATTACTGCAAACAATACGCTTCTTTTCATCACGAATTCCTCCAATATTATTCCCACAAAATATGGTTCAATCTTGCTTAGTTCTTTCTGAAAATATGTGCCCCGTCTACAGAAAAATAACATTCTGCTCTCTTTTAATATTTTTCATCTATTATTCTCTTATTATATCGTACTTGAATTTAAAGTGTCAATTTGAAAATCTTTCTCATAATATTTGGAAAATACTACTCCCTAAAAGTAAAATTTTGATATTTAGATAGCCAAATCAAAATAATCACAAAAAACACCCCAAAACCATTGACTTTAGGGTATTCAGAAGTGAACTTAAACTATAAGCAATCGAAAACTCTCTATCTTTTAAATAATAGAACATTACTATTTGAATTTTCACTTATCGCATAACAGAAATATAAAAAGCCTTGAAAATACAGTATTTCCAAGACTTTTCTCTAATGGACCAGACGGGAGTCGAACCGATTAATATAACAGAAAACATTGTAAAATTAAGCAAAAATAACCCTCAATTATTTAGTGAACGCATTAGTGAACGCACTATTTTTATATATTTAAAACAAGTTGGTTTTGCCAACTCTTAACTGCGCTATTATCTTTATTTAATCCTCCCTTCAGAGTGTAGACAAAGTCCAAAATCACATATATCCAATGCATAATTACTTATAAAAATGCATTGGATATAATAGCGTACCATTATAAAAACAAACATATAAACTGAAATTTGTCACTTTGCTTTCTGCTTTTTCTTGATAACAAGACCAACAATAAAAACAATTATTGCAGGAACGATAAAACAGAGCATGTTTACAAGAACCCAAAGATAGAAGGGTGCAGAATTCAAAGTACTGTTGTATCGGCTGTAATCAACAATGGTATTGATAATGAAGCCCAGGAACAACATGACACTCAAAGTATAACACACTCTTACACCGTTGATTTTCTTCATACAATCACTCTCCTTTGTCAAATTGGAATTTGTGCACTCCGCAAAATAATCCTCTAAAATTGGTGTATGTGTTTCTACTATTATTATATTTTTCAATTCTTCTTTTGAAAAAAATCTTAGTTCAACTGACTCCTCACTACACCTCAAATCAGGCATTTTCTTAAGAGTTACTTCATATAAAGCCATCATAGACCTAATAATATTACCATCTGGATATGCAATAA
>JAFXGR010000097.1 GCA_017520155.1 Lachnospiraceae bacterium | reverse complement strand
GATGCGACCAGCAAGTCATATCACCTCCTATTGCAATCGGGATTATTCCTTCATATGTAACCGCCATCGCAATATCTATCTTATTTTCTCCTGTTAATGCCATTGCCACATCACCTTTAATCATTTTATGTGATTTTTCATAAAGAGTCTTATCAACAAAAGATTTTGTTTCCTTAAATTTAACTCTATATGTAGTATAAAGCTCTCCATACCTTATACACGGATATCCTTTGTCTATTAATTCATTTCTTTTTATTCCTTTTCCCCTAGTCAGAGTGCCTATCTTTCCTATTCTTACCCACTTCCAATTTTTAGGAATCCCAAAAGGTTTTTCTTCTTCCGTAATCTCTGACAAAGGTTTTTCTTTCTTAATTTTCCCTTTTCTCACGAGTTCTGCTTTTTCAGCTATTATCTTTTGATATAACTCTTCAGCATTTCCTTCTTCTGCGCATTGTTCTACTAACTTTCCTTGTACTGCAAACTGTAATAAACTTTTTTTCAAATCCTCCGGGAATTTCTTATTTAGCTTTTCCAGTTTTGTATATTTTTTTCCATAAAGTTCGATATGTGGAAAAATTTCCTCGATCTTTGCCACAATACGCTTTTGCTCATCCATAGGCGGTATCGGAAATATAGCTTGTAAAATATCCTTTCTTTCAATCCCAGGTATCATACTTTTAGCTTTTTTCTTTAAAGAACCTACATAATAGCGAATAAAGATATGTACATAATGAATATCTACATTTAAAGACGTAATTGCCATAATTTGTCTGGCAATATGTACTTGTTTTTCTCTTAAAATACAAGTAGTTCCTATAGTTCCTTTACAAGTAACTAACAGATTACCTCTAATTGCAATTGCCTTAGGTTCATTTGTCCACCTATTAATAATTACATCTTCACCTGAAATATTACTGGCACCTGTTAAATACGGAATGCCCAACCCTTCACTATTATATTTATCAGAAGTCATATCTTGCCCTGAAAGCAATGTAATACATTCTCCCAGTCTTACCCATTCCCAACTCTCAGGTATCTCAAAAGGTATCTCATCATCGGCAATCTCAGGTAAAGTTTTTTCTTTCTTTATCTTCTTATCCTTAATCAACTGCTCTTTTTCAGCCTTAATCCGTTCTAACAGTTCTCTTGCAGTCCCTTCTTCCGTTCTTTGCTCTACCAACTTTCCTTGAACAGCTAACCGTAAAATACTATTCTTTAAATCTTGTGCATTCAACTTAATTACCTCCTAATAATGAAGTAATTTGTTCAAGTACATGGTCTATTTCAGCATTCAACAACGCTCTCTTTTCCTGATACTGATTGATTAACTCCATAGGAGCAAGAATTTCTTCTTCCTCGTGAGGGAATCCGCAAAGGTCCATATTGTAACCATTGGCAACGATTTCATCTATGGTATATTTCTTTGCTTTTGGAAATCCGTCTGCCATGATTTCTTCTCTGTTTTCCCACCAGTCCAAAGCCGAATCAAAGTCTTCCAATTTCATAGGTTTTGTCTTGGAAAAATTCTTATATCCTTCTGGCATATCCACACGATAAAACCAGGTCTCTTTTGTGGGATGTGTTTTGTCAAAAAATAAAATATTTGTGGTAATGGAAGTATAAGGCGCAAACACGCTATGAGGCAGTCTGACTATAGTATGAAGATTAAATTCTTCCAAAAGCTTCTTCTTAATATTCACTTTTGCATGATCTGTACCAAACAAAAATCCATCCGGTAAAATAATTCCACAACGGCCATTTTCTGCCAAACGAAACATAATGATGTTAACAAATAAATCTGCTGTTTCCGAACTTCTTAATTCCATTGGGAAATTATTCTTTACCGAATCCTTTTCATTTCCTCCATAAGGCGGATTCATAAGTATCAGGTCGAATTTTTTCTTCTTTCGATACTCCTTATAATCCGTCTCTAATGCATTTCCATGAATAATCTCAGGATTATCCACATCATGAAGCAGCATATTGGTTACACATAAGATATGAGGCAGGGCCTTCTTCTCGATTCCATAAACACTATTATTATAAATCTTTCGATTCCTATTGTTTTCCCCTGCCTGCTCAATTAACTCATTTAAAGCTGACACAAGAAAACCGCCGGTTCCGCAGGCAAAATCTGCAATCTGCTCTCCCAGTTTTGGTTTCATCACTTTTACCATAAAATCCGTGACTGCTCTTGG
>JAFXGR010000096.1 GCA_017520155.1 Lachnospiraceae bacterium | reverse complement strand
GCTCTACCAACTGAGCTATCTGGGCTAACCGTGTGCTGTTCCCTAACAACAAAATGTATATTACACTATAATATTGTTAAAGTCAATACCTTTTTCAAATTTTTTTTATTTTTTTCTAATAGAAGAAAAATTACGTTTCTTTGCTAATCCATGAAGTATCCCTATCTTTAAAACAACCTCTATTTCCTCTCTTTATTTAAGAGATAGGCTGCTGCCTCATATCAAATGACACTGTAGCCTATCCCTCTTTTTCCAATAACTCCATCATTTTCTTTTTCTTTTTATTTCGATACATTTTTTGATCAGCCTCGTTGATTAAGGTATCCAAGGTTGCTTCCGATCCTCTATCACAGATAGTATATCCGGCACTAAACTGCAGCTGATACTGTCTCTTTCCATTCTTATTAAAAGCCTCTACTGCTGTCTGCAGACGATCTAAGATTACCTCCACACTGGCTATTTCACTACATTGCCCAATAATAACAAATTCATCTCCTCCCAGTCTGGAAACATAATCCTGCTTTTTTTTACAATTCATCCGAAGAATTTTTGCCATTTGTATTAAAGCATCATCTCCCACAATATGCCCATAGGTATCATTAATCATCTTGAATTTATCCAAATCCAGTAAAATTAAAAAGAAATATTTTCCCTCCCTTAGATTACGGATCTGATAATTCATATAGCTTTCCAACTGTACTCGGTTATATAAGCCAGTTAAATGATCCTTAGCCATCTGGCCATTTTGAACAGTCACATAATTTAATAACAGTGCAAGAGCAGTACATGGGAGGGTACTGGCGGAGCCGGGAATCAAAGCCTGTAATATTGATCCTATACAAGGAATTATGGGAATAACAACAAGACGTACATAGAGCTCCCTTTGACTTTTATAATCAGCCTTATTTCGGCTCCACCAGGTAATGGTAAGAAAAACGGAACAAATTACATATCCCAAACAAACCAGAGTAGGAACGATAAAATACTTTCCTCTCTGATATATATTTTCATTATTTACAGTAAAATACCACCCTGTCCAATAGTTACTAAAATTCAAAAGATAAACTACTACCATGGGCAGAAGATAAAAAGGAAGCCTTGCTTTAAATCTTTTCTGATCCGGGTATAAAGAAAAATCTACATATAATAAAAATAATACTCCTACCACAGAATGAAATGAATAATAAATAGAATTAGCTATAAAAACAATACTTCTGCTGTATTGAAAAAAAGTACCGTTATAAAGAATTCCAATGGTATCAAAAAACATGGCCCCCATATTAGCAAGCAATAGTAACCGAAATACTTTTTGCCCTATCATTAAGGGACCACGGCTGCTTTTCATATCATTGTAAAAAATAATACCCAAAACCATAATGCAAACAATCATAATTTCTGAATATAAAATCTTAACCATGATCTCCCCCCTCTCTTATGATTTGGCTGTTATTATATTTATTCTTTTAATTTTTTCATAAATAAAAGACATTGCAAAACCATAAGTTTATACAATGTCTTATTTTTTTAAAAATTGCAACTGGCTGTCCTATTAATAGACCCTATAGCTTTGCGTCACAAGGTTTCCCTTGCTTTGCCCAATATTTATTTGTACCTTTATTATAATCCTTTGTCAGAAAATAGCAATAGCAATTTAAATAAAGTTCGACTTTATCTCTACTCTATTTTACTCCTTTTCCTTTCGATACACCAATTCTGCATAGTCACTGCAGCAATTTCTTCCCTTTTCCTTAGAAAAATAAAGGGCTTTATCAATACGTTCCAAGGTCTTTTGGTAATTATTATCTTCTATGAAGAAAGAAGAATAGCCAATGGACAAGGTAGTATGCACAAGTCCCTGGGGAGTATTAATATTCAGCTTTCTTGCACACTCCAAAATCTTGTTGGCAATCCCCCGCTGAAGAGGAGAATCTACTCCGCTGCATAAAAGAATAAATTCATCACCACCCCAGCGAATAAGATAATCTGTCTCACGAATACAACCTTTAATTTTGTACACCATCTGCCTCAATACCTGATCCCCTACTGTATGACCATAGGTATCGTTAACACTCTTAAAGTGATCAATATCAATAACAGCAACCATATACGTACTTTGTTGTGTTCTATACTTTTCAAAAGCATTCTGTAATATTTTTTCTCCGGATTTTCTACTGAAGGCTCCGGTGAGTCCGTCAATTTCTGTTTCCTGTTTAATAAATACACTAATATTAGACTGATATTTTTTCTGAAGATAAATAATCCCGATCAGCAGAATAAGTTCTATTCCCAAAAACACAATAATCAATTTTTTTGCTGTATCCTCAGTAGCTCTGTCCAATCCATTAGCAGCCCCTAAAATATCCTCTAGAGGTTCTCCTGTTGCAATAATCCAGTCATATGGTTCATAAAGCTTTGCATAAGAAAGTTTCTCTGCTACATTATCATTAATCAGATTTTTAAAATAATAGGTATGGAAGATTTCTCCCTTTAAGTTAATTCCCTCCAACTCCTTCTGATAAGGATAATTCCCTACAGCATCCTGCATATCTGTGGAGAGAAATTCTCCTTCGCTTTTTTTCAAATTAGGATGAATTAAACGGATAGCATACCCGTCTCCTCCCTCATAATTAATTACCTCATTGATCCAGATATATTGATTTCCATAGATAGTATGATGGACTTCGTCATAAATAATATCTTTTACGTATTCATTAATTTTTTCTTCAGAAATCATAATATGATAAATATATTCTTCCGTTTCCACACTTTTATACAACGCCATACTATGAATCCTGTCATGTACCTCTTCCTTGGTAATTTCAAGAGCTATTCTATTATTACGATCAAATTTGATTCCGTAATTATCCCTATTTTTATCTATAGCAATAATTTCTACCATTCTTCCTATTTTTAACTCTTTTAGATAAGACTGGATAACGGTATATAGCTTCTCCTTATTTTCCGTTCTTCGAATGGCCTCTTCAATAAAAGAGATCATATCCTCTCCCTCATCCCGGGTCTTTTTTCTGGTATCTTCTATTCGAACAATAAGATTATCCACCAAACGTCTCATTTCTTCTCTACTGTCTTCCATTTCCATAGAATGAACAATCTCACTGTTATAATTAATAATCTTATCTGTAAAAAATAGGAACAACGAAGTAATAAGTACCCCAAATAAAATTAAGATGGCAAACAGCATTCTGATGTGATTCTGATAATATTTTTCCATACCCTATTCCTCTATGCCCCCTGCATAAGTACTGCAGTTTATCTTTGTTAAATCAAAGAATTTCTATGCTTTTCCCTCACTTTTACATACTTTAATTCTTCCTTTAACATATTCTTTTACCTTTTCTCTTCCTCTGGCATTATACTTTTTAGGGTCAATGGTATCAGGTGCCTCTTCCAGCACCTCCTTAACTCCCTGGGTAAAAGCAATTCGCAAATCTGTAGCATAGTTAACCTTACAGATTCCCCTTCGGATACACTCCTGTACATCTTCATCGGGAACACCGCTGGTTCCGTGAAGTACTAAAGGAATATCTACTACTTCTCGGATCTTACTTAATCGCTCCATGTCCAGCTTAGGCAATCCTTTATAAACTCCATGGGCAGTACCTATGGCCACTGCAAGAGAATCGATTCCTGTTTCTTTTACAAAATAAACGGCATCCTGAGGATCAGTATAGCCACCATTTCCTCCATCCACATCATCTTCTTTTCCCCCTACCTTTCCCAGCTCTGCCTCCACCGGTACATTGCCTGCATGACAAGCTCTAACTACTCTCTTGGTAATGGCAATATTTTCTTCCAATACATTATGACTTCCATCAATCATAATAGAAGTATAGCCGGCACGAAAAGCTTTCATAGCCAGCTCAAAACTGCTTCCATGATCCAGATGGATAGCCACCGGTACTGTCGCCATAGATGCCGCAGCTGCCACATTGGCATAATAATATTCCGGTCCTGCATATTTTAAGGTAGAAGAAGTAGTCTGCATAATTACCGGAGATTTTAACTCCTCAGCTGCTTCAATCACTGCCTGTACCATTTCCATATTTTCTACATTGAAGGCTCCCACAGCATATCCTTTTTTCTGAGCATCCAATAATAATTCCTTTGTTGTTACTAAAGCCATAATACCCTCCCTTTACTTATTCATTGAAATTCTCTTCTCTTTAGGAAATAAAAATCCGGCATTTCCTGTATGCCTCTTATCGATGTCCCGCCTCTGCAAGCTTCTTTTGACGACGATTTTTAACCTCTTCTGACATAGGTATGATATCCCCCGCCTTCGTTAGTGCCCACTTGGTAAGAAGAGGGCCAACTACTTCATAAACAAGTACTGCAAACAAAGTAATATTTCTGATTAAATTTCCCTGCTCTCCCAGCTGCATGGCTGTGGTACACATACCAAGCGCAACACCTG
>JAFXGR010000095.1 GCA_017520155.1 Lachnospiraceae bacterium | reverse complement strand
GCCTCTTTTAATGCGGCAATTCCTTTTTCTATCTCTTCCAACTCCATTCCTGCATAGCCGATAATCACAGTTGCCGCAGCCTTGGGAGAATTCTCTTCTTCAATAATATAGTCAGAAAGACAATATATCTTAACCCCATTCTTTTCTGCCTGCATTCTTAACCATTGCTCCGTCACATCATATTTTGCCCGAAGTAAAATATGGCTTCCTGCACGATCTCCCATAATGGTAAATTTCTTTCGAAATCCCTTTAAAGCTTCAATTAAAACATCATGTTTTCCTTTGTAAATCTTTCGCATACGATTCAAATGACGTTCAAAGGCTCCACACCTGATAAATTCATTTAAAATTTTCTGGTCGATTCTGGAAACTGTAGAGGAGATCAGCCTTCCTTTTTTCTCATATTCCTGCATCAGGCGTTCCGGCAAAACCAAGAAGCTTACACGGATGGCAGGCGCAATGGCTTTGGAAAAAGTTCCGATATAGATTACTTTTCCATTATGATCCATTCCCTGCAGGGAAGGTATGGGTTTTCCACGATATCGGAATTCACTATCGTAATCATCCTCGATCAGATACCTATCTTCTCTCTCGGATGCCCACTTTAAAAGTTCATTTCTTCTTCCTACAGAAGTAACAATTCCTGTCGGAAACTGATGAGAAGGCATCACATAAGCAATGTTGGCACCACTGTTTTCCAGCTCTGACATCCTGATACCATTTTCATCCATTCCCATCAGACGGACACCAAACCCAAGAGACTCCATAATCCTGTAGGCCTTGGTATAGGTAGGATTTTCAAAAGCAATGACACTGTCTTTATTTAATAACATCTGTAATAAAATCAAAAGATAGTCATTTCCTGCCCCTACAACAATCTGTCCCGAGGTACATACTACGCCACGGGCTGCAAACAAATATCTGGAAATCGTCTCTCTAAGTTCCAAATCTCCCTGCGGCTTTCCTAAAGCAAATAATTCCTTACTGTCATCTATCAGAATTTCCTTCGTGATTCTTCTCCAGGTACGATATGGAAATTCCTTCATATCAATTCCGTTGGGAGTAAAATGATATGGATACTTCATTTCATCCGAGATAGAATCTTTCGCCTGTTCTTTTATTTTTTCCAGACGCAATGGCTTTTCTACTTTACTGATATAATATCCTTTGCAAGCAATCGCCTCTATATACCCTTCTGCCAACAACTGCTCGTAAGCAAGGTTAATCGTACTTCTGGAAATCTGCAAATGCTCAGCCAACGCACGGGAAGAGGGCAGCCTCTCACCTTGTGTCAGTCTGCCCTCCAAAATTTCTTTTCTTATATAGGTATATATCTGTTCATATATGTGTATTTTTGAATTTAAATCTACCGGGATCGTTAATTCATTCATCCTATATCTTTCCCTTAAATTAGTTTTTCTTTGGAAGATTAAAGGAACTCTTCAAAGAAACAATTCTGTTGAATACAAGATTTTCCGGTGTGGAATCCTTGCTGTCAACACAGAAGAAACCAGTTCTTACGAACTGGAAGCTGTCATAAGCCTCAGCACCTTTTACCACAGGTTCGATATAACACTTCTTTAATACCTGAATAGAATTTGGATTCAGGTTAAGGCTTCCATCTTCGTTATATACCCCTTTTTCTTCATCAATAATATTTTCATATAATCTTACTTCAGCTTCTACTGCCTCATTTACCGGTACCCAATGGATGGTTCCTTTTACTTTTCTTCCTGTAAATCCGCTTCCGCTCTTAGTTTCAGGATCGTAAGTACAGTGAACTTCGATTACGTTACCGTTTTCATCTTTCACACAGTGTGTACAGGTTACAAAGTAAGCAAACATCAGACGAACTTCGTTGCCCGGATATAATCTGTTATATTTTTTCACAGGTTCTTCCATAAAGTCGTCTCTGTTAATCCAAAGTTCTCTTCCAAAAGGTACCTGACGATTTCCT
>JAFXGR010000094.1 GCA_017520155.1 Lachnospiraceae bacterium | reverse complement strand
TGCGGGAAGCGTGGCATCGGATATCAGTGCAAAATCTTATGCCATTGAGGCTGCCAGAGGTGCTGTGGCAGATCATTTACGTCAAAAAGGTTATGAGGATTTTACCATAACCTCCACCAGGGCGTTTGAAACAATTTTTAAAATTACCTATCCTATTTTGGGGAATCCCAAAATCAGTATTATTATAGCAAACAAAGATCATAAGGAGGATTTGGAAAGATGTATTAGTTCTATTTATGAAAAATCCACCTATGATAATTTTGAGGTAATCATAGTAGAAAATAACAGTACAGAGGAGAGTATTTTTTCTTATTATGAGATAATAAAAGATACTTATAAAAATCTTCAGATTGTGACTTATGAGGGAAGTTTTAATTATGCTGCCGTGAATAACCTGGGAGTTTCTTATGCTGCAGGAGAATATATTATTCTATTAAATAATGATACTCAGGTAATTACCGTAAACTGGATGGAAGAGCTGTTAATGTATGCTCAAAGACAGGATGTGGGGGCCGTAGGAGCCAAATTATATTATCCCAATAAAACTATTCAGCATGCGGGAGTAGTGATTGGACTTGGGGCACATAAAACTGCAGGACATACACATTATGGTCAATCTAGAGAAAATTTAGGATATATGGGAAGATTATGTTATGCACAAAATGTCAGTGCAGTAACCGGTGCCTGTCTTATGGTAAAAAAATCCTTATATGAAGAAGTGGAAGGCTTGGAAGAAGAATTTGTAATTTCCTTAAATGATGTTGATTTTTGTCTGAAACTTCGGGAAAAAGGATATTTAAATGTGTTCACTCCTTTTGCAGAGCTGTATCATTATGAATCCATTTCCAGAGGTTTAGATAATCAGGGAGAAAAGGCCCTAAGATACGAGAAAGAGTCTCAGCTTTTTCGTGAGAAATGGAAAAAGCAGCTGGCCCAGGGAGACCCTTATTATAATGTGAATTTTTCTCTTGAACGCAGTGATTTTTCCATTAAAATCAGGGAGGAAGCCTAGGAATGAATCTCTCCAATTTAAAAAAGACCTATTACTACCTGAAACGAAACGGAATAAGGAAAACTTTGGGAGCAGTAAGGGAACGAATCTTCTCTCCTTATTTTAAAGATTACAGTTATTTAAAGCCGGAAGAAGAGACTTTGCTCCGGCAAAAGGAAGAAAGCAGTAAGAAAAAACTTTTGTTTAGTATTGTAGTACCTGCCTATGAGACAAAAGAGGAGTATTTAAAGCAGTTAATAGATTCTTTGTTGGAGCAGACCTATCCCTTTTGGCAGCTAATCATTGCTGATGCAGGAGAATCAAATAAAGTAAGAGAAACAGTGCAGTCCTATCATGAGGAAAGAATACAGTATCTTAAACTTTCATCAAATAAAGGAATCAGTGAAAATACCAATAGGGCTCTTGAGGCGGTCAAAGGGGAGTATGTAGGGCTCTTGGATCATGATGATTTTTTAACTGCAGATGCACTTTATGAGATGGAAAAAAGAATTATGCAGGGAAAAGAACAGGGGATAGAGTATGCTTTCCTGTATTCTGACGAGGATAAATGTGATGAAACAGGAAGCAGCTTTTATGAACCCCATTTTAAAATGGATTTTAATTTAGATTTGTTATTAACTAATAATTATATTTGTCATTTTTTGGTGATGAAAAGGTCTTTGATTGGACAGCTGGGATTACGAAAAGAATATGACGGAGCCCAGGATTTTGATCTAGTGCTGCGGGCAGTGGGAAAGCTTTGGGAGGAAAATAAAATTGTGGAAAGGGAAATTGCCCATATCCCAAAGGTATTGTACCACTGGCGCTGCCATAGAGATTCCACAGCAGCTAATCCCACCAGCAAAGCCTACGCTTATGAGGCTGGGAAAAGAGCCTTGGAAGATTTTTGCAGACAAAGGGGATGGAAAACAACAGTCCTACCTTTGGCCCATGTGGGATTTTATAAAGTGATCTATGAAAACGGGATATTTTCCCAAAGAGAGGATATTGCCGCTTTGGGAGGAAAAGAAATAAAAAGAGGGCGGATTAAAGGAAGTATATACGATACTCAAGGACGTCCCATTTATGAAGGGCTTCCAAAAGAATATAGCGGCTACGTTCATCGTGCAGTATTAACTCAAAATGCACAAATGCTGGATATAAAAAAATGGAAAATAAATCCTCTTGTGGCAAAAAAATATGAAACTTTTTTTGCTTCTGTAGCATCAAAAGAATATGACCCTCAAAAAGAGCAGAAAATAATTTGTGATTTTTTAAGAAACGAGGGTTATCGTCTTTATTGGGATCCGGATTTAAAAGTGTAACCAGACAAAAAGCTGCCTTGCCTTGGTGAAAGTGAATTTAAATGTGGGGGCTGCCTGTAAGAGGAAGCTGTAAGACTGAACTGTTACAATATTTCTGAAACGTCAGGAGATAAAGGTGAAAAGTACTGTAGTAATACCCAATTATAATGGTGTGGAGTATTTAAAGGAATGTATTTGTTCGTTAATGGAGCAAAAAAATAAGGATTTTGCAATCTGTGTTGTGGACAATGGTTCAAAAGATGAATCGGTTTTATGGCTGAAAGAAAATTTTCCTTCAGTACAGATTATTGAACTTAAGGAAAATACAGGTTTTTGCCATGCCGTAAATGTAGGAATTAAAGCCTGTAAAACTAAATATGTAATTTTATTAAATAATGATACAGTGGTATTAACGGACTTTGTGGCATATTTGGAAAAAGCCATGGAAAAGGAAAAAAATACCTTCTCTGTTTCGGCAAAAATGCTGGATATGCATAATCCTTCTCTGTTGGATGGTGCAGGAGATTTGTATTGTGCCTTAGGCTGGGCCTATGCCAGAGGAAAAGGCAGGGAAGCAGTAAAGTATTATACTGAAAGAGAGGAAATATTTTCTGCCTGTGGAGGTGCTGCAATTTATCGAAGAGAAATCTTTGATAAAATTGGTTATTTTGATGAAAATCATTTTGCTTATTTAGAGGATTGCGATATTGGGTATCGGGCTCAGATTTTTGGATATCATAATTATTATGAACCAAAGGCAAAGGTATATCATGCTGGAAGTGCAGCCAGCGGTTCCAGATATAATGAATTTAAGGTACGCTTGGCAGCAAGAAACAGTATTTATCTAAGTTATAAAAATATGCCTCTGCTACAGCTTGTAATTAATTTCCCCCTTTTGGCACTGGGAATTTTGATTAAGTATTTATTCTTTATAAAGAAGGGACTTTCCACAAGCTATGGAGAAGGAATAAAGCAGGGAATAATACTTTGCCGGAAGGGAGAAGGAAAAAGAAATAAGGTAGAATTTCAGTGGAAGCATCTGAGAAATTACTTAAGAATCCAATTTTTACTGTGGAAAAATATCTTTGAGAGAATGGTGCAGTAAAAAATGAAATTTTAGAAGGAAACAGTGGGCCGCCATGGGTTTATACAAAAATAAGTTGTACTTTTTGTAATAATATTGTAAAATGTTTGGTATGTATGGAATTAGGTGGCTAAGATGATAAAAGACAACCAGAAGTATTTTAATGGTTTACATGTATTGATCGATGCTCTTGCAGTTACAGGTTCCTATTTATTGGCTTGGTACCTGAAGTTTGAAGGACCTTTTTCTCAGGAGGGAATAGGAGCTTTGGAACAAAGCTTTTATTTCAGTGCCCTGTATTTTTTAGTACCCGGTTTTTTGGTACTGTACTATTCCTTCAAATTATATACACCCAAAAGAGCACAGACGCTGGAAAAAGAAATTATTGATATTGTAAAAGTAAATACCATGGGTGCAGCAGGAATCTTTATGTGCATTGCGGTATTTAAAATTGAGGATTTTTCCAGAGGTTTAATTTTTATATTTTATGTAATTAATGTAATCATAACTCTTTTGTTTCGCATTACCTTAAGAACTTCTTTACGCTATGTAAGAAAAAGAGGATATAATTTAAAGCATATTCTTCTTGTGGGTTATTCACGAGCGGCAGAAGAATATATTAACCGGATTCAGGCCAATCCTCAATGGGGATATGTGGTTAGAGGAATTCTGGATAACCATGTTCCCGCAGGTACCGGCTATCGGGGAGTGAAGGTATTGGGAACTATTGAGAATTTAGAGGTAGTTCTTCCTCTCAGTCAGCTGGATGAGATTGCCGTAACTTTATCTTTGTCGGATTATCAAAATTTGGAGCAGATTGTTAATTTATGTGAAAAATCAGGAGTTCATACCAAATTTATTCCGGATTACCACAGTTTAATTCCCAATGAAGCCTATACAGAAGACTTAAACGGGCTTCCGGTGATTAACATTCGTTACGTTCCCTTAACCAATATCTTAAATCGTTTGGTAAAACGTACAGTAGATATAATAGGGTCTCTCATTGGCCTCATTTTTCTTTCCCCCTTGTTGCTTTTATTGGCAATTTTAGTAAAGTGCAGCAGTAAGGGACCAATTATTTTTAAACAGGAAAGAGTGGGTCTTCACAATAAAAAGTTTTATATGTACAAGTTTCGAAGTATGGAGGTCCAGACAAAAGAGGCGGAGAAAAAGGGCTGGACAACTAAGGATGATCCAAGAGTAACTCCCATAGGACGTCTCATGAGAAGAACAAGCCTGGATGAGCTTCCTCAGTTATGGAATATTCTGGTGGGAGATATGAGTATTGTGGGACCCAGACCGGAGCGCCCCCAGTTTGTGGAAAAATTCAAAGAGGAAATTCCCCGTTATATGATTAAGCATCAGGTAAGACCGGGTTTAACCGGATGGGCACAGGTAAATGGATATCGCGGCGATACTTCTATTCGAAGAAGAATAGAATGTGATCTTTATTACATTGAGAATTGGAGTATGGTCTTAGATATAAAAATAATTTTTATGACCTTTTTTAAAGGGTTTGTAAATGAAAATGCTTACTAAAAAGGAAGAGAGAGAATGGCAACAAAAAGTACAGGAACACAACAAAATGTGAAACGAAGAAGGAAAACAAAGAAAAAAGGAAGTAAAAGAATTGTTCTCTTTATCATAGAGATGATTATCCTTGTAGTTCTTTTAATTGTATTATATGGAGTCCTGAAAGTAGACAAGGTGGAGAAAATCGCCATTGATAAGGAAGCTATTGTAGTCAATGAAAGTGTAGAAGCTAATGTAGAATTAAAGGGATATCGTAATATTGCTCTTTTTGGAGTAGATTCCAGAGACAATTCTTTGGGAAAAGGAAATCGTACAGATACCATTATGATTGCCTCCTTAAATGAGGATACTAAGGAAGTAAAATTACTTAGTGTATACCGAGACACCTATTTGAACCTGGGAAATGACAGATATAATAAATGTAATGGGGCATATTCTGTGGGAGGACCTGAACAGGCCATCAATATGCTGAATATGAATTTGGATTTAAATATTGAAGATTATATTACCGTGGGCTTTACCGGTTTGATTGATGCCATTGACGCCATTGGCGGTGTAGAGATCAATGTATTGGAAGAAGAAATTCGTCACCTGAATAATTATCAGATTAGTATGGTGGGAACAACTACAGACGGTACTACTTTTGTGGCAGAGGAAGGAAAGGATTATATCCCCGTTACTCATGCAGGAATACAGCTGTTAAATGGTCTACATGCAACAGCATACTGTAGAATCCGACATGTGGGAGATGACTTTATGAGAACCCAGAGACAAAGAGAAGTATTATCTCTTGTTCTGGAAAAAGCAAAAACAGTAAATCCGGCTACTTTAAATAAGGTATTGGATAAGGTATTGCCCAATATCTCTACCTCATTAGACCTTGATGAGATGACAGCAGTATTGTCTGATATTACCCAGTATAATATTGTGGGTAAGGATGGATTCCCTTTTGAAGATTACCGTGCTACGGGAAATCTTGGAAGAAATGTAGGAAGTGCAGTTATTCCTGTAGATTTACAGGCCAATGTAATAGAACTTCATCGATTTTTATTTGGAGCAGAAGAATATGAGCTGTCAGAGGAAGTACAGTCCTACAGTCAGAAAATTTCAGCAGATACAGGCCGATAAAAGGCAAACAGTCTTTGCAGTGATTCCTAAATGGGAATCGAAAGGATAAAAAATACCCCGCAGCTTGCTGCGGGGTTGTTGAATTTAAGAAAGGAGCGATCCATGAAGGCGGACAAGGAAAATATCCCATCGGTAGATGTAGTTATCCCCACTTATGCACCGGAAGAAGGCTTTCTTCAATTATTGGAAAAGCTGCAAAATCAAACTATAGTTCCTGCAAAAATTATTATAATTAATACGAAAAATAAACAGGAAAATTTATTTTTTGAAAGAAATAAATTAGAGAAAAAATATAAAAATGTAGAAGTATATCATATTGAAAAGGAAGAATTTGATCATGGAAAAACAAGAAATTTAGGAATAAGCTATTCCAATGCTCCCTTTTTTTTATGTATGACCCAGGATGCTGTTCCGGCAGATCAGTTTTTAATTGAACATTTGCTGAATGCTTTTGAGGATCCTCAGGTGGGAGTAAGCTATGGAAGGCAACTGGCCTATGAAGATAGTCATATACTGGAAAAATTTACAAGAGAATTTAATTATCCCAAAGAAAGCAGAAAAAAGACAAAAGAGGATATCCCCTCTCTGGGAATAAAAACCTTTTTTTGTTCTAACGTATGTGCAATGTATCGAAAAAGTTCTTATGAGAAGACCGGTGGATTTATTCAACGGGCTATTTTTAATGAAGATATGATTTATGCAGCAGGTTTGATAGAGGCAGGTTTTACTGTTCAATATACGGCTCAGGCTAAAGTATACCATTCCCATTATTATACAGGAAAGCAGCAGTTTCAGCGTAATTTTGATCTAGGGGTATCACAGGTAGATCATCCGGAAATTTTCTTAAAAGTGAAATCAGAAAAGGAAGGAAAAAAACTAATAAAAAGTACTCTTATTTATCTTAAAAAGAAGAAAAGATATGAAATTATTCCCTTATTTTTTTATCATAGCGGATGTAAATATATAGGCTATAAATTAGGAAAATCTTATCAAAAACTTCCTCTTTGGTTTATAAAAAAATGCAGTATGAATATTAATTATTGGACCTAGTGCAACGGTTTTAAATTAACTACACCATATCACATGCCTATTTTCCTGATAGCAAGGATTCAAAAATCCTCAGCGTAGCCCGCTACGCCTACGTTTTTTGAACTTCACTCTCAGAAAAATATTCTATGTGAATGGTATAGTTATTTAGAAACCGTTACACTAGGGAAGAACCACAGTAATGGGAAAGAAATATCATTTCATAATTTTTACAGATTTTGAACACAAAATAAACACAATTACAGGATATACTTCAATCATGGCAGAGGAAAGATAAAAGATTCCTTTACCGGGGAGTGATTAAATGTTGTTAAATAAAAAATAGAAAAGGATGTGTTTATATGTATCAGAATAATGATTATAATAATTCAGGAAATTACTCTTCCTCTTATGACTCCTATGATAAGGAGAAAAACATGGAGCAAAACTACAATACTTACGGCTATGGCAGTACCGGTGATTATGAGAGAAAATCTTATCACTATGATTATGATGAAGGAAAGAAGAAAAAGAACCATAATGGATTGAAGGTGGTGCTGGCACTGGTATTGATTATTGGCTTAGTGGCTGGCGGAGCTTATACCGGTTTTTTAGTAGGAACTACCCGCCTTGTACAGTCAAATTTAAAGGAAGAGATGTTACCGGCAAAGGAAGAACAAAAAGAGACAGTAGCCACTCCGAAAAAGGAAGCACAAATTAACACTACCGATACAGTAAGAGCAATTATTACCGATGTTACGGATGTGGTAGAAGAAGTTATGCCTACGGTAGTTTCCATTACCAACACTTCGGTGGTAACTACTAATTTCTGGGGACAGCAGTTTACCAGCGAAAATGCCTCCAGCGGTTCCGGATTTATTGTGGGAGAAAATGAAGAAGAGTTATTAATTGTAACTAATAACCACGTAATTACAGATTCAACAGAATTAAAGGTTCAGTTTATTGATGAAAGTGTAGCCACAGCTAAGCTTAAGGGAGCCGACAGCAGTATGGATCTGGCAGTCTTGGCAGTACCTTTAGAACAGCTTAAAAGTACCACAAGAGAGGCTATTTCTATTGCGGTGTTAGGAGATTCTGAAAATTTAAAAGTAGGAGAGCCGGCAATTGCCATAGGAAATGCATTAGGTTATGGACAATCGGTTACCACCGGTGTAATCAGTGCATTGGACAGACAGATTATGGTGGAGGACGGCAGTACGGTAGGCAGTTTGATTCAAACTGATGCAGCCATTAATCCGGGGAATTCCGGAGGAGCCTTATTAAATGTAAGAGGAGAAGTGGTAGGAATTAATTCCAATAAAATGGGAGGAAGTGCCATTGAAGGAATGGGATATGCAATTCCTATTTCCAAAGCCAAACCTATTATTGAAGATCTAATGAGCAGAGAAACGAGAGATAAAGTTGCGCAGGAGAAGAAAGGATATCTTGGAATTTCCGGTCTTGATGTAACCAGCGAAGTCTCTGCCATGTATGGAATGCCTCTTGGTGTTTATGTGGCACAGGTATACCAGGGAGCAGCGGCCAAGGCAGGAATGATGAAAGGAGATATTATTACCGGTTTTGATGGAAATAAGGTAGCCGGTATGGAAGAACTACAAGGATATTTGGAATACTATGAAATTGGAAGTACAGTTCTTGTTACTGTGCAAAGACCTACAGCAGGAGGTTATATTGAGCAGAATCTGCTGGTTTCTTTAGGCGCACAGGTTCAGGAATAGAAATTTATAAGGATAAGTCAATGGGGATTGGCTTATCCTTATGGCTGTTATATAATAGTTTCGTCACTATTTTAAAAATAGTGTAACTATTCAGATCCATACTGGAAAATCCTTTGGATTTTCTCATTTTGGATTCTTGCCAAATGAATTTAGCAGAAAAACTGTTTTCGAATGCAAGCATTCATTACCGTTTTCCTGTAAATTCGCTTGGCTCTGAATAGTTACAAAATAGGAAATAAAGAGAAGAAGATTCCGATAAAAGAGTAAGTAATCTGCAGAGTACTGTAGAATAATGACAGAAAACTTTAGTAGGAAAAGATGGAGGGAAAATGGCAGAAGAATTTGAAAAAAATATAGAGGATGGGTATGAGGATATATGCTTTATCTGCAGAAGACCAGAGAGTAAAGCAGGGAAAATGCTTCAATTGCCTAATCGTATTACCGTTTGTACAGATTGTATGCAAAAAACAATGGAAAGTATAAGTAATGTGGATTATCAGTCTATTTTAAATGACAGTTCTTTTATTAACAGCTTTCTGAAACCATCCTATGAGAAAAAGAAAGAGAAGGAAGAAGAAGCAAAAGAAGAGATTATTTCAGATAAAGAAGAAGAGAAGGAAGAGGCATCTGAGGAGAAAGAAACAAAAGCCAGACCTTTTCCTAATATCAGCTTTATCAATCTTTCTGATTTGGCAATGGATGGGGGAATTTCCAGAAAACAGAAGCTGAAGAAAAGAAAAAAATCCGATAAACCCATTATTGATATTAAGAATATTCCGGCACCTCATAAAATAAAAGAACAGCTGGATGAATATGTTATTGGACAGGAAAAAGCAAAAAAAATCATTTCTGTGGCAGTCTATAACCATTATAAAAGAGTGGCTACAGGAACTATGGATGAAATTGAAATTGAAAAATCAAATATGCTGATGATCGGACCTACCGGCTGTGGAAAAACGTATTTGGTAAAAACTCTTGCCAGACTTTTAGATGTTCCTTTGGCTATTGCAGATGCTACCTCGTTAACGGAAGCAGGTTATATTGGAGATGATATAGAGAGTGTGGTAAGTAAGCTACTGGCAGCCGCAGATAATGATGTGGACCGGGCGGAGCAGGGAATTATTTTTATTGATGAAATTGATAAAATTGCCAAAAAGAAGAATACTCACTCCAGAGATGTCAGTGGAGAATCAGTACAGCAGGGAATGTTAAAGCTGCTAGAGGGAGCAGATGTGGAGGTTCCTGTGGGAGCCAGCAGCAAAAATGCGATGGTACCAATGACCACCATTAACACCAGAAATATCTTGTTTATTTGTGGGGGAGCTTTTCCAGATCTTGGGGAAATTATTAAACAGAGACTGAAAAAACAAACTTCCATTGGCTTTGGAGCAGAACTTAAGGATAAATTTGATAAAGATAAAAATATTTTAGATCAGGTTACCATGGAGGACTTGAGAAAATTCGGAATGATCCCTGAATTTTTAGGAAGACTTCCCATTGTGTTTACTCTTCAAGGATTAGACAAGGAGATGTTGGTGCAGATTTTAAAAGAACCAAAAAATGCTATCTTGAAGCAATATCGGAAATTGTTGGAACTGGATGAGGTAAAACTGGAGTTTAATGAAGGGGCCTTGGAAGCTATTGCGGAGAAAGCCCTGGAAAAGGATACGGGAGCAAGGGCTCTTAGGGCAATCATTGAAGAATTTATGCTGGATATTATGTATGAAATTCCTAAGGATGATAATATTGGACAGGTAACCATAACAAAAGAGTATATTCAGGGAACGGGAGGTCCCATAATTGATATCAGAAGTAATCAGGTAGGTCTGGAGGAGCGTAAACAGCTGCAGGAGATTGCGGAATAATCGTGAGAAGGAAAAAAAGCATATAAGTAAAGAAAATGGCCCAAAAAGCTAAGATGAATATCTTAGCCTAAGGTCATTTTTTTGTGGAAAGAAGAAGAGGTATGATGCATATGATGGTGATAAAAGAGTAATAAGTTAATGGTAACTCTTCAGGAAAGAAAATATGGATTTATTGTGTAAAGAAAAAATACTATCTAATGATTATGCTGACTGGATTATTGATTTTGAATTAACAGAAGAATTACAAAGATTGGATCAATCCGGAGTAGATTATTGTTATAACAAGATTGATGACGTTTTGGGTATTGTATATGCAAAACGAAGCCAAATGGAAGAAATAGGGGTATTGAATTATCCCTATCAGCAGATTCCAAGTTTGTTGGCAGAGGCTTCTTTGTTTACAGAGGAGACTGATTCTGTCTTCGATCCCATTCCTCTGGCAGAAACGGGAATCTCAAGAATACAAAGGGAACCACTAAAGCTTAGGGGAAAAGGAACAGTAATGGTATTTATAGGCAGTGGAATTGACTATACAAATTCTGTATTTAGAAAATCTGATGGAAGTACCAGAATTTTAGCTGTATGGGATCAAAATGTACAGGAGGGTACTCCTCCGGCTACAGCAAGGTATGGAAGGGAATATAAAAAAGAGGAGATTGATGATGCATTAAAATCAGATAATCCAAGGGAAATTTTACCTATAATGGATGAGAGTGGTGTTATTACTTCCTTGGCGTCAGTAGCTGCAGGAAGTCCTTTGGTAAGTCCGGATATTTTTTCCGGTGTTGCACCGGAGACAGAAATTGTGGTAGTAAAGCTGAAGGAATGTAAACCTTATTTAAGGGATTATTATCTTTTGGGGAAACAGGCGAAGGCATATCAATCTACAGATATTATAAAAGCAGTAGAATATGGAGACAGTTTTGCCAGAGAGTTTTATCGTCCGGTTATTTTTTGCATTACTTTGGGCAGTAATTATGGTAGTCATAGCGGTAATACTCCTTTAAGCAGATATTTGGAAAGAATCGGAAGAAAAAGAGGAAGAACAGTGGTGATATACTCGGGAGAGGAAGGAAATAAGAATCACCATTTTTCAACAGTTATAGGAGTACAGGAGGAAAATAATAGAGAGGAAATTGAACTTCGGGTAGGAGAAGAAGAAAGGGGATTTTTGACAGAAATCTGGGGAAGTCTTCCTAATCGCTATGTAGTAGGGGTAAGAAGTCCCTCAGGAGAACAGCTGGTAATAGAAAAAAGAGAGCAAAAAAGAGGAATTCAGTATCAGTTTGAATATGAAAATACAAGCCTGGCAATTACCTACGCTGCCCCGGATTCAGATCTTGGAGATCAGTTGATTATCCTGCGATTTGAAAATCCGGCAGAAGGAATATGGACGATTATTTTGGAAAGAGAAACAGGAGTGGGAGAGTCTCCTGTTCATCTCTGGCTTCCCAATGAAAAATTTCTTTCTGGGGAAACTTATTTCCTAAAACCTAATCCTCAAGTTACCCTAACAGTTCCCGCCTTTGTGAAAAATGCAGTTTCTGTAACAGCATATAATGTACAAAACAATAGTATTTATCCGTCCTGCGGCAGAGGATTTTCCAGAACAGGAGAAATAAAGCCGGATTTAGCAGCACCGGGAGTAGAAATTTCTACGGTGTTAAAGTCCATTCCCGGACAGCTTCGTATAGGCAAGCAAACGGGAGCCGCTTTGGCGGCAGCAATAACAGCAGGTACTGCAGCACAGCTTTTGGAATGGGCTTACAGAGATAAAAATGCCAATTATTTAAACAGTAATGAAGTAAGAAGTATTTTTATTCAACTAGCTAACAGAGACAGAAATTTTATGTACCCCAACCCTGTTTGGGGATGGGGAAAACTAAGAATAAATTAACAAGCAGAATTTTTATGATCTGTTATCCTGATTATTTTTCTTTAAGCTTTCGGGCTGAGCTTTAAAGGTAGGGGAACGAAATAACAGGGTTTTTAAACTTTCCCAATGGAAGGGAAATAAAGGCCAAAAATAGCTTTTTTTACCAAAAACAGGGGTGGTAATCAGAGAAATAAAAAACAGGAATATGCCCACCCATAATCCAAAATTAGGAAAGCAGCCAATGAGTAAAAGCAGTATAAGACGAAAGATCTTAATAGCATCACTTAATTCAATGCTGGAAATGGCTAAAGAAGAAAGTAAGGTGGCAGCTCCGTAAAATAAGATTTCTTCACTAACCCACTGAAGACGGATTGCCATGTCACCAATTAGAAGTCCCCCTACAATGGCAAGAGAGGAGGAGTATCCGGAGGCAGAATGGGAGGAGGCATATTTAAAAAGATCCAATCCCAGTTCAATAAAAAAAATATAAATAAATACGGCTAAAAAAGAAGAATTCTCAAGGAGAAGACCTTGAAGGCTGTCAGATAAAAAATTGGGGTGATAACTGAAATATAAAACTAAAGGCATTAAAAAAAGACTGAGGAGAAGGCAAAAAAATCTCAAAATACGTTGATAGGTACCAATGAGAGGAGATTTATAATAATCCTCAGGACTTTGGGTAAATTGAAAAATATTGCAGGGCAGTACTAAAGCAAAGGGAGAATTATCTACCAGTAAAAGGAGGTAGCCTTCAGCCAGATAGCTGGCAGCTACATCAGGTCTTGAGGTAATAAAACAGTTGGGAAAGGGATGCAGGATTGATTTTTTAACCATTAATTCCTTAAGACTTTGGATACCCATAGTAAGACAGTCAGTCTCTAAATGATTTAATCTATGCTCAATTGACTGAAGCAGATTTATATCACAGATGTCTTTTAAATAAGAAATACAAACGTCTGTAACACTGACACTTCCCAGAGTATGAAGGGAAAAGGTGAGATTGGGACTGCGAAGTCTGCGGCGCAATAAGTTACAGTTAGTTAACAACGTTTCCACAAAGCCATCCTTAGCTCCTTGAATTACCTTTTCTGTATCCGGCTCCTGGGGACTTCGGGAAGGATATTTTCTGGTATCAATTAAAAGTGCCTGGCTATAGCCGTCAATCATAAGAAGGGAGGGACCGGATAACAGATTGTGTAAAATATCATTTACGGAATCAACAAAAGAAATTTGGGCATAAAAAAATTGGTCTTTAACAAAATCGGGTAAAGAATTATGATTCTCTAGTGCTTTTTTTTGAAAATTATCGGTTTGGATATCAGAAAATAATCTTTGTATAATTTCCAAATCACACATTCCATTGATGCTGATGAAATAACATGGGGTGTTCCCCAGATTAATTTCTCTTGTAATAAAATCAAAACTGGAATCTAAGGGCAGCAGGCGGTGAAATAAAGAAATGTTTTTCTTTAGACTGGAAGATAAGCATGTTTTCATAGAATCTACCTCATGTACAGAATAAAATAAAAGGATAAGAATATGATGATGTACGGAATAAAAGCCCATTGAAGAACTTGTCTGTTACCCACAAGTGAGTTTGTTGTATTGGATCTTTTACCCCTACATTATTTTATATTTATATCAACATTTATAGTATAAAAAAAAGTTGTAAATTTATACATGAGAAGAATTTCATCTATAGGTCCATTAGTGTTCGGAAACAACCAAAAGAAGAGAGCCGATGATAATGCAAAAATCAGAAAGATTAAAAACAATACGGTTGAATTTGGGAAAGGGAGTAGAAAAAGAAAAATAGTCCACCACATATCCCCGAAAAAGGCGGTCATAAGTATTGCTGAAGGCACCTCCCAGCAATAAAGTAAGCCCCAGTTTTAAAAGTTTATTTCCCCGGTGAAATAAGGTGAAAAGAAATAATAAAGAAATGATTAAGGTGAACAGAAGGGAAATAAAATGAAGAAATTTTTTCTTTTTTTCCATAAAATTTAAAAAAGCACCATAGTTGTGGTATTTACGAAGAAGAATTTTTCCAAAAAAACATTGTTGTTTCTGTTCTTTTGTATAATTTGTTTCAAAGTAATTCTTTAGATAAAACTCACCTGTAATAAGAAAAATAAGAAAAATAAAAAAAATCATTTCTGCAAACTCCTTTCAGATAATGGAATTAATATGGTATTTATGTTATCATAGGTTAGCTAAAGTGTCATCTGTTTATGATATGAAGGAATTATTCCTGTAACGATTTAGCTATGACCAATGATAGGATGATTGGGGATAAAAGAAATTATAAAAATAGAGAAAGCAGTACCTCCCGCTGAAAGGGATTTTATATGTGGAGACTAGAGGTAATAGGAAAGACATAGGGCTGAACTGTTACGAAAATGAGGAGAGATAGATGAAGAATAATTATAACAGAATAAAGATAAGTATGGCAGTTTTATGTATGAGCGGCGTTTTATCTGCCTGTGAAATTCCGGATATGCCTTCCGTTAAAGCCATATGGCATAAACAGGAGGAGACAGTAAAGGTATCTTATGAAATGCCGGCAGCAGGAGAGGCTTTGTTAGTAAGAGATGATTATCATAAAGAGCAGCATCTTAAAGATACCTTTACCATTGCAGCAGTGGGAAGTCCCTATGAGGAGATTTTAACTAAGGCAAAATCTTTACTGGAAAAGAAGGGATATGGTCTGGAGATTGTTTTGTGTGAAGATTACCATAGTCCCAATGAACTTTTGCAGGAAGGAAAGATTGAGGGGAATTTTTTTCAGCATAAAGCTCACCTGGAACGTTATAATATAGAGAATAATACTGTTTTAGAGGAAAGTGCAGAGATCTTTTTTCAGCCTATGGGAATTTTTCCGGGGAAGAAAATACAACTCTCTCAGCTGTCCCAGGGAACGAAGATTTTAGTACCCCAAGAGATTACCGGCTTTGCCAGAAGCTTATTTTTGCTACAGCAGGAGGGAATCTTAGGGCTGCTTTCCGATACAGATTTATTGGCGGAGGAAGCTGATATTACGGAAAATCCCTATGGGGTTACTTTAATTAAATGTGAAGAAGAGAAAATCTGGGAGAGAAAAGAAGAGGCAGATTTTTTTATCTGTACTATGGGCTATGTGCTGGCAGCAGGAGAACATCCCGGGAAGCTGGCATTGGCAGTGGAAAAAGAGGATTCTTTGGCAGCGCAAAATTTAAGTCAGATTTTAGTAGTAAAAGGTGAGAAGAAGAGAATGGAGCCTCTTGTGCAAATATTGTGCAGCAAGGAAATGGAAAAGTTTGTAGAAGAATATTATCGGGGAAGTTTGCAGTTTATAGGTGAGAGGAAAGGAACAGAAAAAGAATGAAAATAAGTCGAAAAAACAGTTTCTGTTATCTTCTTTTGGGGATTGCAGCTGTACAGCTTGGCATGATGATTTTATGGAAAGATCATAGCTTTGTAGCGATCCATGACAATTTGGATTTATTTATTGCCCATAATAAAATGATGAAGAATGAGGGCGTTTTTTTTGGGGAAAATTCTCTGGTAGGTATGCTGGGAGGGATAGAACGAGATTTGTTGGGAAGTCAGTTTTACCTTTATAATCTGCTTTACTATTTTTTTGCTCCTTATACAGCATATGTACTTGGATATTGTTTGAAAATTGCTATAGGCTTTGGAAGTTTTATTCTTTTGCTGAAGGAGGTAGACAAAGAGGAATATGAAAATAATAAAGAGCTGGCTTGGGTAATCGCCTTTTCTTACGGATTAATTCCCGTATTTCCTACTTATGGGATCGCCTTTACCTCTATTCCCTTATTGGTATATTTGATAAAAAAAATAAGGAAAGAAAGTAAATGGTATTGGTATGTGGGGGTATTCTGTTATCCATTTCTTTCCTATTTTTCTTATTTCGGATTTTTTATTCTTGGGTATCTGGTGTTGATTTCTTTTGTAGTATGGATAAAAGAGAAAAAATTTCCCCTTTCACTGATGGGGACAATCCCCGTGTTGTCTGCAGGATATATCTGTTTTGAGTATCGATTATTTCGACAGATTTTAGGATCTCAGCAGGTAACCATCAGAGAAAGTATGAAAGCTTTAGATCTTTCTTTTTCTGAAATGATTAAAGAAATATTTACTGTTTTGGTAGAGCCGGGATTTCATGCTCAGGATTCTCATAAATATATTATCCTTCCGGTAGTGGTAATTTTACTTTTGGTAAAGGTTGCAGAAGGGATAAGGAAAAAGGAAATAAAAGAGAAAATTAAGAGGCCGGAATTTCTGGTATTTGGATGGATTATTTTAAATTGTATTATTTACGGTCTCTATGGTTTTCCCCCTTTTCGTAATCTTTTTGAAACTTTACTGCCGCCCCTTACCGGTTTTCAGTTTAACAGAACAATTTTTTTGAATCCCTTTCTTTGGTACCTGCTGTTTTTCTTACTTCTTAAGGAGATGGCAGAGCAAAAAAGAGACAGTAAAGTTTGTCAGGTGTTTGTTAAGATAATGGCATGGTCGGCATTGCTGGCAGTGGCCTTAATTCCTCAGGTATATAATGATTTTTACAGTAATTTATACCATCATGCTTATGAAATAGTGAAAAAAACGCCAAGCAGCCAGCTGTCCTTTAAAGAGTTTTATTCAGAAGAATTATTTGAAAAAATAAAGGAAGAAATTGATTATCAGGGAGAATGGTCAGCTGCCTACGGTATGCATCCGGCAGTTTTACAGTATAACGGAATTGCAACCTTAGATGGTTATTTGGGACTTTACAGTGAAGAATATAAGAAGCAGTTTCGTCAGCTTATTGAACCGGCACTGGAGCAGAGTGAAGAGTTTCGAAAGACTTTTGATGAGTCAGGAATTCGAGCCTACCTTTATTCCGGATCGGGGGAAAATACTTATGTTCCCACCAAGCAGCTTTTGGTTAAGGATTTAAGATTATCCATTAATGGAGAGGTGTTTCGCCAAATGGGAGGTGTATATATTTTTTCCAGAATAAAAATAGAAAATGAGCAGGAATTGGGAATGAAGTTAATAAAGGAATTTCAGGATTCTTCGTCACCTTATATAATTTATGTTTATCAGGGATAAAAAAATGCCGGCATAGAGCCGGCAATTTTTTTATCTTAATCTACTTCATTTCCCTCATTTTTAGTGTGGGAAGTTTCATGGTATTCTTTTTCTGTATTTACATTCCAGATATTATCTTTATTTTTCGTACCGCTTAAAATATTTTTAACAGTTTCAAAGGAAGTACACATGGAGTGGTCGATGTTATTATAACGATGCTGCCCGTTTCTTCCTACACAGTATAAATTATCAATAGACTTTAAGTAAGCAACTAAGGTATCAATTTCATCATAAGTATCAAAATAAGCAGGATATGCTTTCTTTACTTTTTCCATATGCGTATCTAAGACCTGATCTGCAGAATCAATTAAGCCTAAAGTAATCATTTCCTGAATTCCCAGACGGGAGAATTCTTCTTCTGTCATATTCCAGTAGGAATCTCCCTCATTAACAAAGTATTCCAAACCAATCCATACAGTGTTTTCCAGATCTTTTATCATGTAAGGAGACCAGTTGTTGTAAATTTGAAATCTTCCCAGCTTTACCTTACGGTCCTGAACATATATCCAGCAATCAGGAACGATATTGCTTACGGTTTTTAACTCTGTTTTATTTTCCAGCTTTAGGGAAGGAACCAAAACACCAAGAGTCATATAATCACGATAGGGCAGACCGGCAGCAATTCTAGCGGGATCTGAAGGAACATCATTCATTCCGGCTACCAGATCCTTTACCGGCATGGAGGAGATAATATAATCTCCCTGAATATATATTTCTTCTCCGTCTTTTTCATAAGTAAGTCCCGTAAGAAGATTTTGTTCATTTTTATGAATTTTTGTTACCTTAGCATTTTTATAGATGGTACCTCCCATTTTTTCAATTTCAGAGGCAGTAACCTCCCAAAGATGTCCCGGTCCCAGTTTAGGATATTTAAATTCTTCAATAAGAGAAGTTTCTACTTTACGATTTTTCTTATTGAAGATTTTACCGAAAATATCCTTAATAATGGCAACAATGGATAACCCTTTTACTCGCTGTGCTCCCCAGGAAGCATCAATTTCACTGGGATGACGTCCCCAAAGGTTTTCGGTGTAATATTCAAAAAACATGGAGTAGAGTTTGCGACCAAAGCGATTGATATAGAAATTTTCCAGGTTGTCATCAGGTTTTTTAAAGATCATGGAATAAAGATAACTAAAGCCCACCTGAATAGTAGCAAACAAGCCCATATTCTTAAAGGTTTCCAATTTAAGAGAAATGGGATAATCGTAAAATTTATCATTAAAATAAATACGGGAAACACGGCGGCGCATTAACATAACACGATCTTCCTTCTCCGGATCCGGTCCTCCCGGAGTAAGCGGCATATTACGCTTTAAAAGAATATCATCATAGGTGGGAGATCCCTGCATAGGGAGAATATTATTCCACCATTGATTTACTTCGGGAATCTTGGAAAAAAAGCGATGGCCGCCCATATCCATACGATTTCCTTTATAATTGACAGTTTTGGCAATTCCGCCAAAATCATTGCTTTCTTCAAAAACAACAACTTCGATATCTTCTGATTTTTTAAGTAATTCATAGGCAGCAGTGAGACCGGCAGGGCCTCCGCCTATAATAAGTGCTCTTTTCATTTGAAATTTCCTTTCATCAACTTAATGTCTTGATATCGGGCTTTTGACCCCAATATCATGCCTTTTCTATCATGTAAAGTCACATAGATAATATTTAATGATTAAGATATAGTCCCCATCAGTTTATCATATTTTTGTCTTGTTGACAAATTGTATCTGTTATGAAAAAGCGATAAACTTGAAGTGAGAAGGGGAACTATTCAGCCATAACCAATCACTGCTGATTGGTTATGAGAGGATAAGGAAATAAAGCAAAAACAGCCCTCATATCGCTGTAAGTGACTTTAACTACGGGTGCTGTCAGTAACGGTTAAAAGAAGGCTGAACTGTTACGGAGAAGGAAAAAGAAGTGTTCCTTGATTTTTAAAAATAGAAGTGATACACTTTTAACAATGGAATTTTTCCAAAGAATAAATCATAAAAGAGGCGTGAAAGATGCAAAAGAGTTTTGATGGTTTAATTGAGAAAGTAAATGCCTGTGGAAGAAAAAAGGTAGCAGTAGCAGTGGCTCAGGATGCTCATGTATTGGAAGCCGTACAGGCAGCAAAGGAAAGAGGGATTGCAGATTCTATTTTAGTAGGTGACCGGGACAAAATGGAAGAAATCGCAGCTAATATAGGAATGAATATTGAAGATTTTGAAGTAATTCATGTAGAAGAACCCTATCAGGCAGCCTTGAAGGCGGTTTCTCTGGTACAGCAGGGAAAAGCGGACATGTATATGAAGGGGATTATAGATACAAAGTCCTTTTTAAAAAGTGTATTGGATAAGGAAGTAGGACTGCGTACAGGAAAACCTTTATCCCATGTGGCGGTATTTGAGATCAAGGGAATTGATCAGTTATTGTTTTTAACCGATGTAGCCTTTATGACCTATCCAACCTTGGAAGATAAGGTAAAGTTAATTGAAAATGCAGTAGGAGTAGCCAATGCTTGCGGAATCCATTATCCTAAGGTAGCACCTCTGGCTGCAGTAGAGGTAGTAAATCCCAAGATGCCCTGTACTGTAGAGGCAGCAGAACTGACAAAAATGTGTGAAGAAGGAAAGATTCCAAACTGTATTGTAGATGGACCCCTTTCCTTTGACTTGGCGGTAGATAAGGAGGCAGCCTCTCATAAAGGAGCAGAAGGAAGAAAAATTGTAGGAGATGCAGACATTTTACTGTTTCCTGAAATTCATTCCGGCAATATGCTTTATAAATGTCTGGTACAGACAACAGAATTTAAAAATGGCTGTATTTTAACAGGAACAAAGGCACCGGTGATCTTGACCAGTCGTTCGGATTCCTTTGAAACAAAGGTAAACTCTATTGCTCTGGCAGCTGTTGTGGCAGAAGCAATGAAGAATAAAAATAAAGGAGAATAAGTAATGGCAATCAAAAGTTTGATAATTAATCCCGGATCCACATCTACAAAAATTGGAGTATTTGAAGATGAGACCTTACTGTTTGAAAAAACCTTACGCCATTCTACGGAAGAAATTGCAAAATATGGCTCGATTGTAGAACAAAAAGACTTTCGTAAAGAGATTATTACTGCTTGTTTGGCAGAAAATAATTGTGATATTAAGTCTTTAAATATGATTGTAGGTCGAGGGGGAATGTTAAAGCCTATTCCGGGAGGAACCTATGAGGTAACAGATGAGTTACTTGCAGATTTAAAAGTAGGTGTTCAGGGGCAGCATGCCAGTAATTTAGGGGGAATTCTTGCCAGGGAGATTGGAGATGCCATAGGTGTGCCTTCATTTATCGTAGATCCTGTGGTAGTAGATGAGTTGTGTGATGAAGCAAGACTTTCCGGAGTTCCCAAGCTTCCAAGAACAAGTGCTTTTCATGCGCTCAATCAGAAAGCTGTAGCAAAACGATATGCCAAAGAAGCAGAAAAGGACTATGAAAGATTAAATCTGATTGTAGTTCATATGGGAGGAGGCGTTTCTGTAGGAGCGCATAAAGAGGGAAGAGTTATTGATGTATTTAATGCACTGGATGGAGACGGTGCTTTTTCCCCGGAGCGTGCAGGAGGTGTACCTACAGGACCCTTAATCAGATTGTGTTACAGCGGAGAATATACACAGCAGGAAGTGTATAAGATGGTGGTAGGAAATGGAGGCTTTAATGCTTACATGGGAACTAATGATATGAGAGAGGTAGAGAATCTTGTAAACAATGGCGATCCCAAGGCAACAGCAATCTGTAATGCTTTTGTTTTTCAGGTTTCTAAAGATATTGGTTCCATGGCCTGTGTATTGAAGGGGAAGGTAGATCAGATTATTATAACCGGTGGAATTGCTTACGATAAAAACGTGATGGGAGGCTTACGGGAAGCTTGTGAATGGATTGCACCTATGACGGTCTATCCGGGTGAGGATGAATTACTGGCTCTTGTACAAGGAGGACTTCGTGTTATGCGAAAAGAGGAAGAAGCAAAAGTTTATGCTTAGAGGTAAAAAATCGTAATCTTGCATAAAGAGAGAATAAAGTACCATAAAAAAGAGAAGGGAAAAGAATCGAATCTTTTGCCCTTCTCTTTTTATTACTATCTGTAGTTGTGGGAGCTGGAAAAAACCTTATTTTATATTTTCCTCCTGTTTTTTCTTAAATATTTCCAGAAAGGATTCTTGATAAGGTGCACGGGCAATACCGTATTCTGTTACAATTCCTGTAATTAGAGAATGATCAGTAACATCAAAGGCTGGATTAAAGGTTTTTACCCCTTGGGGTGCCATAGGCTTTTCATACCACATCTCGGTAATTTCTTTTCCATTTCTTTCTTCAATGGGAATCAGATCTCCATGTTCCAGTGATAGGTCAATGGTAGAGGTAGGAGCACAAACATAAAAAGGAATATTATACTGTTTTGCAACGGCAGCCACTACACTGGTTCCTATTTTATTTGCAGTATCTCCATTGGCAGCAACACGGTCACAGCCCACAAAAACAGCATTTACCCACCCCTTTTTCATTACCATAGCAGACATATTATCACAAATGAGAGTGACATCAACACCGGCAGAATGAAGCTCATAAGCAGTTAATCTGGCACCCTGTAAAAGAGGCCTTGTTTCATCAGCAAAAACACGAAAATGATAACCTTTTTCCTGGCCTAAATAAATAGGAGCAGTAGCAGTTCCATATTTGCTGGTAGCTAACTGACCGGCGTTACAGTGTGTCAGAATTCCATCTCCCGGTTTCACCAAAGTGAGGCCATATTCTCCGATTTTTTTACAAACCCAGGTATCTTCTTCCTTGATAAGAAGAGCTTCCTTTTTCAGAGTTTCCATAAGCTCAGATAAGGGAAGTTCTTTATGAGACAGGCAGATTTTGTCCATACGATTTAAGGCCCAGGATAGATTAACAGCAGTAGGTCTGGAAGAGTCCAGGTAATCCTTTGCCTTCTTAAATTGTGGATAGAATTCCTCAAAAGTTTCGGTCTTCATTCTGGCAGACAGAACATAAAGACCGATGGCAGCAGCTACACCAATAGCAGGGGCACCTCGTACCTTTAAAAGATAAATAGCCTCCCAGATTTCCTTGGCAGTACTGAGACGAATAATTTTAGTTTCGTTGGGAAGCAAGGTCTGATCAAGTAACAGCAGCTCGCAGGTAGCAGAATCAAAATCTACAGTTTCATAGTCCATAATATTCTTTTTTATTTCTTGGCTCATTTTATATCCTTTCCAAACGATTTTTTAAAAGTATTCTATCATAGCAAGAGGAGGTGAGGCAAGAAAAGGTAGAAGTTCATAAAAATTTAAAAAAATGTACATAGGCACTATGGTTGAATTTATAAGGCTTATCTGTTAGAATATACGTTGGATTTTACTCTAGTGTAATCAAGAACTGATGAATAGGAGAAAAAAATGAAGATTTTTGATAAAATGTTTGGAACCCACAGTGAGCGTGAATTAAAAAGAATTATGCCTCTGGTAGATAAGGTGGAGTCTCTTCGCCCTACTATGCAGGAATTAAGTGATGAACAGCTTCGGGGAAAGACGAAAGAGTATAAAGAACGACTGAAGGCAGGCGAAACCTTGGATGACTTGCTTCCTGAGGCTTATGCAACCGTAAGGGAAGCGGCCAGACGTGTTTTGAATATGGAACATTACCGTGTTCAGATTATTGGCGGAATCATTCTTCATCAGGGAAGAATTGCAGAAATGAGAACGGGGGAAGGTAAAACCTTAGTATCTACACTTCCTGCTTATTTAAATGCTTTAGAAGGAAAAGGCGTTCATGTTGTAACAGTAAACGATTATCTGGCTAAGCGTGATGCAGAATGGATGGGGCAGATCCATGAGTTTTTAGGTCTTTCTGTAGGTGTAGTATTAAATAGTCTTACCTCAGAAGAAAGAAGAAAACAGTATTTATGTGATATTACCTACGTAACCAACAATGAACTGGGCTTTGATTATCTGAGAGATAATATGGTAATTTATAAAGAGCAGCTGGTACTTCGTAATCTTCATTTTGCCATTATTGACGAGGTGGATTCCGTATTAATCGATGAGGCCAGAACTCCTTTGATTATTTCCGGACAAAGCGGTAAGTCTACCAAATTATATGAAGCCTGTGATATCTTGGCAAGACAGATGGAACGCGGGGCAGATATGGAAGACTTATCAAAAATGGATGCCATTATGGGCGTGGTTCAGGAGGAAAGCGGAGATTTTATTGTCAATGAAAAGGATAAGATTGTTAATCTTACTGAACGGGGAGTAACCAGAGTAGAGCAGTTTTTCCATATTGAAAACCTGGCAGATCCTGAGAATCTGGAAATCCAGCATAATATTATTCTGGCATTAAGAGCCCATAACCTGATGTTTAGAGATCAGGATTATGTGGTAAAAGATGATCAGGTCCTTATTGTAGATGAATTTACAGGACGTATTATGCCGGGACGTCGTTACTCTGATGGTCTTCATCAGGCCATTGAAGCAAAAGAACATGTAAAGGTAAAAAGAGAAAGTAAAACGCTGGCCAACATTACCTTCCAGAATTTCTTTAATAAATTTACAAAGAAGGCAGGAATGACAGGTACTGCCTTAACAGAAGAACAGGAATTCAGAAATATCTACGGCATGGATGTTATTGAAATTCCTACCAATCGTCCTGTAGCCAGAATAGATTTACAGGATGCAGTTTATAAAACGAAAAAAGAAAAGCTTTTTGCTATCTGTAATGCAGTAGAAGAAGCTTATAAAAAGGGACAGCCGGTACTGGTGGGAACCATTACCATTGAATCCTCCGAGGAAATTAGTTCACTCCTTAGAAAACGAGGAATTCCCCATAAGGTTTTGAATGCCAAGTTCCATGAAATGGAAGCAGAGATTGTTGCAGATGCAGGTATGCACGGAGCAGTTACCATTGCCACCAATATGGCGGGGCGTGGTACCGATATTAAGCTGGATGATGCAGCAAAGGCTGCAGGCGGCTTAAAGATTATCGGAACGGAACGTCATGAATCCAGACGTATTGACAATCAGTTAAGAGGACGAGCAGGCCGTCAGGGAGACCCGGGAGAATCTAAGTTTTATATTGCCCTGGAAGATGATTTAATGCGTCTCTTTGGTTCTGACAGAATGATTGGGATGTTCAATGCTTTGGGAATTCCGGAAAATCAGGAAATTGAACATAAAACATTAAGTAATGCCATTGAAACAGCACAGAAAAAAATTGAGAATAATAACTATGGTATTCGTAAAAATCTCTTGGAATACGATCAGGTAATGAATGAGCAAAGAGAAATCATTTATGAGGAGCGTCGCCGTGTTTTAGACGGAGAAAGCATGAGAGACGTAATTTATAAAATGATTACGGATATTATTGACAGTACAGTGGATATGGTGGTGGGAGAAGATTCCTCCAGCGAAGAGTGGGATCTGAAAGAACTGAACACTTTACTTCTTCCCATTATTCCTATGTCACTGATTACTAAAGATAAGGTGTCAGGTTTGAAAAAGAACGGCTTGAAGCAGAAACTGAAAGAAGAGGCAGTAAAAATTTATGAGGCAAAGGAAGCAGAATTTCCTGAGCCGGAAGCTATTCGTGAATTAGAAAGAGTTATCCTTTTGAAGGTTATTGACCGTAAATGGATGGATCATATTGATGATATGGATCAGCTGCGTCAGGGAATCGGCTTACAGGCATATGGACAACGAGATCCTCTTGTAGAGTATAAAATGAGCGGATACGATATGTTTGACAGCATGAAAGCCAATATTCAGGAGGATACAGTTAAGCTGTTGCTTCACGTAAAAGTAGAACAAAAAGTGGAACGAGAACAGGTGGCTAAGGTAACAGGAACAAATAAGGATGATTCTTTGGCAAAAGCACCGGTGAAAAGGGCTGACAGCAAAGTATATCCCAACGATCCCTGTCCGTGCGGAAGCGGCAAAAAATATAAGCAATGCTGTGGAAGAAAATAAGAATTGTTATAGAAAAAAAGAAAGTGTGGTGAACGCAGGTGGTTGAATTAGACCAGATGAAGACAGAGCTTCAAGCCTATAAAACTCCATTAGCGGAAGTGAGGGATTCACTTTAACTTAGAAGATAAGTTAAAGAGGATGGAAGAGTTGGAGAGGGAAATGGAAGCCCCGGGCTTTTGGGATGATCCTCAAAGCTCAAATCAAAAGATGAAAGAATTTAAGGCATTGAAAGATACTGTGGAAACCTGCAGCAGTCTGAAGAGTCGGTATGAGGATATTGAAACCTTAATTGAGATGGGATATGAAGAGGAAGATCCTGATATGGTTTTAGAAGTAAGACAGGAATTAGATCAGTTTATTTCTATTTTGGAAGATATCAGAATCAGTACTCTTTTATCAGGAGAATTCGATAAAGATAATGCAATTTTAAAATTAAATGCAGGAGCCGGAGGGACGGAATCTTGTGATTGGGCCTCTATGTTATACAGAATGTATACAAGGTGGGCAGAAAAAAAAGGTTTTTCCGTTGAAGTATTAGATTATCTGGATGGAGATGAAGCAGGAATTAAATCTGTTACTTTCCAAATTAACGGGGAAAATGCCTACGGATTGTTAAAATCAGAAAAGGGCGTTCATCGTTTGGTAAGAATTTCCCCTTTCAATGCTCAGGGAAAGAGACAGACTTCTTTTGTATCCCTTGATGTTATGCCTGATATTGAGGAAGATTTGGAAGTAGAAATTGAAGACAAGGATCTTAGAATTGATACTTATCGAAGCAGCGGAGCGGGAGGTCAGCATATTAATAAAACCTCATCAGCTATTCGTATTACCCATCTTCCCACGGGAATTGTGGTACAATGTCAAAATGAAAGAAGCCAGCATATGAATAAGGACAAGGCCATGCAGATGCTAAAGTCTAAGCTTTATTTATTAAAACAAGAAGCAAATGCGGAAAAACTTTCTGATATCCGTGGAGAGGTGACGGAAATCGGTTGGGGAAATCAAATACGTTCCTATGTTTTTCAGCCCTATACCATGGTAAAGGATCATCGCACAAATGTTGAGAGCGGTAATGTAGATTCTGTTATGGATGGAAGCATTGATTTATTTATTAATGGATATTTAAAATGGATTCATAAATAAAAAATACCGGGTTTCTGCCCGGTGCAGGTGGTTTTAATCAACTTACCAGTTGTCTGAATCACCTGTACCGGAGGAACCCGGTATTTTTCAGGAAAATAAAACTTCCAGGTCTTTTTGACAAGCAGTAACGGAACCTTGTACCATAACAGGCTTTCCACCGCCCTTGGCAGAAAAAAGTTCTCTAAGCTTTTCGTTAATCTTTCGACAGTCTAAGCTATTGCTTCCAATAAGATAGCGATATCCTTTATGATCATCACCCCAAAATACAGCTACATACCCTTTACAATCCCTCATTAATTCATTAATGACATTACGGATGGCAATCTCACTGGCAGGCTCGGTAAAAAGAATAATATGCTCTGAATTTGCAGAAGAAGGTATATTTTTTACCTTTTGGGCAAGGAGCTTAGTTTCTAAAATATGAGTTTTCTCCTTATAGGAAAAAAGCTCTTCCTTTATTTTTTCTACACCAAAAGCAGCATCATTCTGTTTTACGGAAAGAGTAGTAGAAATAGAAAAAATATTATCCTGTTTATTGGTATAGTCTTTTAGAGCACGTTTGCCGCAAAGAACGGTAACACGAACACCACCGCGATGGGAAGATACGTCGGTTACCTTGAGTAGTCCAATTTGTCCTGTATTTTTTAAATGAGGTGCACAACAGGCACAGATATCATAGCCGGGAATAGAGACAATGCGGATGTTGTCCGTTAAATCCAGCTTGCTTCTGTAATCAAGGGACTGTAAAGTCTCTTCATCAGGATAGGAAGCTTCAATGGTAAGATTATTCCAGATAGCCTGATTAGCTTCTGCTTCGATAAAACGAAGCTGCGCTAAGGAAAGAGTCTGGTTAAAATCAAGAGTCATTTCCTCAAGACCCAAGTGAAAACCTATATTATCTGCCCCAAAGTGACGATGTACCAAGCCGGAAAAGATATGTTCCCCACTGTGCTGCTGCATAAAATCCCATCTTCTTGCTTGATTAACACTTCCGTGGATTTTTTCTCCCACAGAGACTGCTGAAGAAAGATGGTGGAAGATAGACTCCCCCTCCTTTTGTACATCTAAAACAGAAATTGCCCCCTCCTTTTTATCCTTTATAAGATAAAAAAATCCCTGATCGGCAGGCTGACCTCCTCCTTCCGGGAAAAAAGCAGTTTGATCTAAGCAAACCTTATGCAGTTTTTTTTCCTCATCATAATGATAAGCTGTAACAGTAGCTTCAAAATCAAAAAGAAAGCTGTCTTCATCATAAAGCTGTTTCATAAATAAGTTCCTTTCGTTATCATAGTTATGGATGAAATTATAGTGCATTATAATCTATTCAAAGCAAAGGAACAAGATAAAATTATGGTAAAAATGGTAATAGGAGGCCTTAAGACAAAAGCCCTAAGGAAAAACGGTTACAAAAAACCACATTGCAACTTAAGGAAGGCTATAGTATACTCTCAGTAAAACGCCCTTTAAGATAAGGGGAATATGGTGAAGGAGACAGAAACAATGAAATGGGAAGATAATGTAAGAAAAGTAATTCCTTATATTCCGGGAGAACAGCCTAAACATAATAAAATGATTAAATTAAATACTAATGAATGCCCCTATCCCCCAAGTCCTAAGGTACTGGAAGCAGTAAGAGCATTGGAGGAAAATTCTCTCCGATTGTATCCGGATCCGGAGGTTAAGGAATTGAGAACTGTTTTGGCTGAATATTATGAGGTAAAACTGGAGCAGGTTTTTGTTGGAGTAGGATCTGATGATGTTTTAGCTAATGCATTTCTCACATTTTTTAATAGTAAAAAGCCTGTTTTATTTCCTGACATTACCTATTCCTTTTATGATGTTTGGGCAGAACTTTTTGGAATTCCCTATGAGAGAATACCTTTAACGGAAGAATTTCACATTAACAGTAATGATTACAAGAGAGAAAACGGAGGAATCATTTTTCCCAATCCCAATGCACCTACAGGAATATGGGAGGAACTGTCCTTGATAGAGGAAATTCTTTCAGCTAATCAGGATGTAGTGGTAATTGTGGATGAGGCCTATGTAGACTTTGGGGGAAAAAGTGCCTTAGATTTATTGGAAAAGTATGATAACCTTTTGGTGGTGCAGACCTTTTCAAAATCAAGAGCTATGGCAGGAATGCGCATTGGTTTTGCCATAGGCAGTGAAAAAATGATTTCCTATCTTAATGATGTAAAATTCTCTTTTAATTCCTATACCATGAATCAGACCTCCATTGCTATGGGAGTAGCCAGTGTAAAGGATGATATGTATTTTAAAGAGATTGTGGGAAAAGTAGTAGCCACAAGAGAAAGAGTGAAAAAAGAATTAAAGAATTTGGGATTTTCCTTTATGGATTCAAAAACTAATTTCATTTTTGCCTCCCATCCTTTGGTTAAGGCAAAAGAAATATTTGAAGCCTGTAAAGAACAGCAAATTTATGTAAGATATTTTGCAAAACCAAGAATAGATAATTATTTGAGAATTTCCATTGGTACGGAGGAAGAAATGGATTCTCTCCTTGCTTTTTTAGCAGATTTTTTAAAAAACAGATAGGAGAGCAAAAAGAATGAGCAGTTATACAGATTTTGCTTCTGTTTATGATACCTTTATGGATCAAACGCCCTATGATAGCTGGTGTGAATTTATCACTAAGGCATTGAGATATTTTGGAATAGAAGAGGGCTTAGTTTTAGATCTGGGCTGCGGTACCGGAAATATGACAGAACGATTGGCTGACAGGGGCTATGACATGATCGGTGTGGATTATGCAGATCAGATGCTGGCAGTGGCTATGGAGAAAAAAAGAAACAGTAATCATGATATTTTATATCTGCTACAGGATATGAGAGAGTTTGAACTGTACGGAACGGTACGGGCGGTAGTCAGTGTCTGTGATTCCATTAACTATTTGTTGGAAGAAGAGGAGCTGGTGACTACCTTTTCTTTAGTAAATAATTATTTAGACCCTAAGGGAATATTCATTTTTGATTTTAATACCGTATACAAATACGGAGAAGTGATTGGGAATACCACCATAGCAGAAAACAGAGAGGATTGCAGCTTCATTTGGGAAAATTATTATTACCCGAAGGAAGAAGTTAATGAATACGACCTCACCATTTTTATTAAAGAAGAGGAAAACAGATATCAAAAATTTCATGAGAATCACTATCAAAGAGGTTATGAATTAACAACTATACAGGAGGCTCTTGAAAAAGCCGGAATGGAGTTTTTGGGAGCAGTTGATGAGCAAACCAAAGGACCGGTAAAAAAAGATAGTGAGAGAATTTATTGCTTTGCAAGAGAAAGAGGAAAAAAAGAATGTCAGATTATTTAATCAGAGCAACCGCTGCAAATGCACAAATACGAGCCTTTGCAGTTGAGTCAAAGGTATTGGTGGAAAAAGCCAGAGCCTCCCATAATACCAGTCCTGTTGTAACGGCAGCACTGGGGAGACTGTTAACGGCAGGAACGATGATGGGCGTAATGCTGAAGGGGGAAAAAGATGTTTTAACACTGCAGGTAAACGGAAGCGGTCCCATGCAGGGAATGACCGTTACAGCAGATTCCCAAGGAAGAGTAAAAGGATATGCCAAGGTACCTGAGGTAATTATTCCGGCTAATAAAAAGGGAAAACTGGATGTGGCTTCAGCAGTAGGGATAGGTGTATTAACGGTAATAAAGGATATGGGTCTGAAAGAGCCTTATGCAGGACAGGTGGCTCTACAAACTAGTGAGATTGCTGAGGATCTTACCTACTATTTTGCCACCAGTGAACAGGTTCCTTCCAGTGTGGGACTGGGAGTTTTAATGGATAAGGAAACCAATACTGTTAAGCAGGCAGGAGGATTTATTATACAGTTAATGCCTTTTGCTGACGAAAGGGTCATCAGTAGGCTTGAGGAAAATTTAAAAAGTGTTACCTCTGTTACTTCACTTTTTGAGGAGGGGAAAGGGCCGGAAGAAATATTAGAGACCTTACTTAAGGGCTTTGATCTAGAGATTACAGATAAGATTCCTGTGGAATTTTACTGCAATTGTGACAAAAAAAGGGTGGAAAAAGCCTTAATCAGTATTGGAAAAAAAGAACTGGAAGAAATGATTAGGGAAGGTAAGG
>JAFXGR010000093.1 GCA_017520155.1 Lachnospiraceae bacterium | reverse complement strand
TTGTGTCCACTCGGCCAAAATCTCTCCCTTATAAAACAAGAAGGTGGTCGTCACACCAGACTCCCTCACTCCTGCTCGCAGTCCTTCGCCATCATATAAAGCTTCCTGCTTTCTGCCATCGGGCAGGGTAATGGATTGCTGACGGTTAAGTAAATCGTAATGGTAATGGGTAGTTTTATCCCCCTCCTTTTTATGAACTAAACTTCCATTTTCGTCATAGGTGTATTCCGTAACAAAAGAGTGATTCTTTTGTTAGATTAACTGGTTTCTTTCATTATAATCATAGGTGATTACTTGAGCAAGGAGATAAGATTCTGTCTGACTTTCTCCCTTACCTTTTGCTGAAGATTTTACCCAGTATTTTGACAGACATTCTGTCTGGGGTTTTTCCCCACTCTTTGTTGGATATTTTAGGAAGTTTTTTATCGGACATCTTATTTTGCTTTCTGTCTGCCCTTCTTCCTGACTTCCGTTTACTATCCTCTCCTCATGGAAATGCTCCTGCCTGGTACGATTCCCCTTCCGGTCATAATGGTATTGTACCCTAGCATTTCCTGATACCTCAGCAGTTAGTCGGTTCATTGTGTCATAGGTATATTCCACCTGAAACTCTTGTATTCATCTCTCTACTCCCTGATGTTTGATTCTTCCACGATTCCAACCTGTATGAACTTATCTATTTATTTTTTGAAAGAAATACTTTTAATAAAATCTCCTAAACTCCTTGCAATATATTTTTTTTCATTTCTTTCTAAGTCATTAAGGTATACTTTTCCAGTTATATTATTAATGACTATTAAATTATTATTATTCACTTCAAACCCAATTGGTATATCATTCAATTCCTTGTAAATTATATAGTACCCTTCTAGTTGTTGTATAAAATTATCTAATTCCTTTCCTGGGATAACTGGTTCAAGAAACACATTGATACCTTTAAAAAACCCTTGTAAATTCAAAAACCAATAGGAATTAAAATATTCCTTAATATCTTGGTTTAATACAATATTATACTCCTTCTCTATCATAGAAAAATCTGTCATAACATCTTTGTTCTTTGGTAACCATTGTACATACTCATCTACATCTAACGTCCCAATATACAAGATAGGTTCAATACTATCATCATATGGTATACATGGTTCTGAATCATTAAATTCTTTCCACATTTTAATATACCTTTCAAAAAAATTATACAAGATTGTTTTCATCCCATTCATCTCCTAATTGTTCCAAAAATATTTGTAATCGTTCGGCATAATTACTATCTGTTCCCCATATACCATATAATTTTTCCATATTATGAACACCTCCTGAACCTATATGTAAGGATTTTGGTATTCCATAAGCTTGCCCACCACCGCCAATATGATGATGTACTAAAGGTTTTCCTCTTAATCCTTTAATATTACTTTGGCGGTTAAATCTAAACAATTATCTTCTTCTGTGATATAATAAACACATGGAAAAAATAGATTTACGTCATGTGTCAACAGAAACAAGAGAAACTATCAGAAAGCAGGTTGTTTCGCTTCTCAAAAAGAAAATGAAACACGCTGATATTGCTGATGTCCTCAATATCTCGGTCAATGCAGTTCATCGTATCTCCAAGAGCTATAAGGCGAAAGGGAGCGCCTGTATAAAGGAGAAAACACGTGGGCGGAAGTTTGGGGAAAAGCGTCAGCTTAACCCAGAGCAGGAAAAGGAAATTCGCAAGATCCTTATTGATAAGGATCCTCAGCAAATGAAGCTTTCCT
>JAFXGR010000092.1 GCA_017520155.1 Lachnospiraceae bacterium | reverse complement strand
GGACAGCAAAGAACAAAAGCCGTATATAAAGCCTAAGACCTATGAAAAATGGAAAAAGAGAAGTTTTAAACAGGATATCAGCAAACGTGAAAATATGAAATATGATGTAACTGCTGATACCTAGACCTGTCATGCGGGCAAAATGCTGGCTCCGGTATATATAAAGAAACAAAAAAGTAAAAACGGATATGAATCTGATGTGACAGTATATGAATGTACAGACTGCAGCGTATGTCTTTATAAAGAGAAGTGCACAAAAGCCAAAGGAAATAAACGCCTGCATGTATCCAAAAACTTTATAGAAAAACGTCAGATATCGTATAAAAATATCATGAGCGAAACCGGAGCAAAGTACCGGATGAACCGTTCCATTCAGGTAGAAGGAGCCCCGCTCCATAACTAAGATTTAGTTATTTTGCGACACTCCCATTCTATTTGTTCTTTAGAAGAAAGAGCGGGTATCAAATTTTTCTTCACAATATTTACAACGATATACCTGTTTTTTTCCATCAGAGAGAACGAAAATATGGGGAAGCTCCTGTTCGATGGAGGTGATACAGCGAGGATTTTTACATTTTAAAATATTTTTAATTTCTTTCGGAAGGGTTAATTCCTTTTTAGAAACAATTTCTCCGTTTTTAATTACATTTACCGTTATATTATGGTCAATTACGGCAATTACATCCATATCAATAAGATCAATATTACATTCTACCTTTAATAAGTCTTTCTTTCCCATTTTATTACTGCGGGCATTTTTTATAATGGCAACGGTACAATCCAGCTTATCCAACTGAAGATGATGATAAATTGCCAGGCTTTTTCCGGCAGGAATATGATCTAATACAAAACCTTCTTCTATTTTACCTACATTTAACATGTCTTATTCCTTTCTTTGTAAATTGTCTAGACTAGTTCCAAAAGGGTAAGAATCAGAGCCATTCTTACATAAACCCCATACTGTACCTGTTTAAAGTAAGCGGCACGAGGATCCTGATCTACTTCAACGGAGATTTCATTTACTCTTGGTAGAGGATGAAGAACAAGCATATCCGGTTTGGCAAGGATCATTTTTTCCTTATCCAGAATATAGAAATCTTTTAAACGTACGTAGTCTTGTTCATTGAAGAAACGTTCTCTTTGGACCCTTGTCATATAAAGTAAATCTAATTCCGGCATTACATCTTCCAGGCGAATCACTTCTTTAAAAGGAATTTCCTTTTCTTTTAGCATATCAATAATGTAATCAGGAATACGAAGTTCTTCCGGAGAAATAAAGACAAAGGTAATATTGGGATACCTTACCAGAGCATTGATTAAGGAATGAACAGTTCGTCCAAACTTTAAATCACCGCAAAGACCAATGGTAAAATTATCTAATCGTTTTTTTAAAGAACGAATAGTTAAAAGGTCTGTCAGAGTCTGGGTAGGATGCTGGTGTCCCCCATCTCCGGCATTGATAACAGGAATGGAAGCAGCAGTAGCGGCTACCATGGCAGAGCCTTCCTTAGGATGACGCATGGCACAAATATCTGTATAAGCAGAGATCATGCGGATGGTATCAGATACACTTTCGCCCTTTGCAGCAGAAGAGGAACCGGCATCGGAAAATCCAAGAACCTCTCCACCCAGCTGAAGCATGGCAGATTCAAAGCTTAAACGAGTTCTGGTACTGGGTTCATAGAAACAGGTAGCCAGAATTTTTCCTTCACATTTTTTGGCGTACTTTTCTTTATTGTTTTCAATATCATTTGCAAGATCAAACAATCGTTCTAATTCTTCGGTAGTAAAATCCAATGGAGTAATTAAATGTCTCATGTTGTTTCCCTTCCTTTTGTCTCTGAATAATTACACTGGTGCAACATTTTTTACATAAGAGTAGCTGCCACAAAAAATGTGACAGCTATAGTGTTATGCTTTATAACTCAAAAGTTCACTCACAGGTTTTCTCTTAGGAGCATTGGGAGTTTCATCAGGATATCCAACGGCCATAAGAGCAACCAATTCACGATCTTCCGGTATTTCAAGATATTTAGATGTAATATCCTGGTCAAAGATACCAAGAACTACAGTACCAAGACCATTTTCATGTAAAGCAAGAGCAAAAGTCTGACATGCGATACCACAGTCAAACATCTGCCATGCATCACCACGCCAAGTAGTGAAAGAGCCATCTCTTTCATATGCACATCTGTTTTTAATAACGGTTAAAGCAACCAACATAGGTGCCTTTTCTGTAATTTCCCCATTTCTTGGCCAAGCAGCAAAACAATCCTTCGCAATTTTGTCTTTTAATTCCCCTTCAATCGCAATATAGCGAACAATCTGAGTATGTTTCCAGCTTGGAGCGTAAGAAGATACTTCAATAATGCTTTCTAACAGGTCATGATCAACGGGAGTATCTTTAAACTTACGTACGCTACGTCTTGATAAAATACATTCTTTTGCTTCCATAAATAACCTCCATAAGTATATTTGCCTTATTTTAGCATAAGATTTCTCTGGTTTCAATGAAAATAAGTGAATCTGTCGTTGCAATCATGTATCTAATAACGTACAATGTAAATAACTATTGAAGACAGGATTTACCTTTATTATGGAAATGCATAAGAAAAAATACCAAACTAAAGAATTGTAATCAAGGTAAGAAAAGACAGTAAGTAATAAAGAAGAGAGGATAGGATTATGGCGTATACAGAAAGAAAAAGATTATTATTTTTTGGACTTCCCTGGACCTTTACAAAATATGAAGTGAAAGAGGAGGTAATTACCATTAATCAAGGCTTTTTAAGTATAACGGAAAATGATTGTTATATGTACAAGGTTCAGGATGTGGAGCTTAAGACCTCATTAATGGAAAGAATGTTTGGATTGGGAACAGTGGTATGCTATACAGGAGATAATACCAATCCTACTTTGCTGTTGGAGCACATAAAAAATGC
>JAFXGR010000091.1 GCA_017520155.1 Lachnospiraceae bacterium | reverse complement strand
CCGGTATTAAGTTTGCCCTTTGAAGGGCAGCGACGAGTCAAGGGCGAAGTGGCTTGAACGAAAGTGAAAGCCAGCGTCTTTAGGCGCTGGCCGGTAACAGCCCCTTATAGGGGCGAGCAAACCACCCGTTTGACGGGTGGTCATGATTATATATTTCTATTATTTTTAATGAGCTCTTTATTCACTAATTCTGTTATTTCTAATGAACTCTTTATTCAGTAATTTTGTTATTTCTAATGAACTGTTTTATCCACTAATTCTGTGAGTTCAGATTTTTGGGAATAATCTTAAAGCTTACGGTTTTAGTTCCATAATAGGTATTAATTCCACGAAGCATTACGGAAGCAGTTCCTTTTTTTATATTATTCTTATAGCTGCCTTCTATAATCTCATAATCACTTCCATATCCTAAAGGAGGTAATTTACTGATTTCTGCTTTTGTAAAATCATTTCCCTGGATAATAATCTCCTGACCGGTAAAATATTTGTCCTGGATCTTGAAGGTTCCCTTAGAAATATTTTTAGTACTGTCTACAATTCTGTACGTTGTGGAAGCAATCTCATTGGCTTTATAATTTATTCCTGTAGAGCGGATTTGGACTTTAATGATGGAACCTGCTACCGGAATATCTCCTTTTTCAACGATAGTTCCTTTAACTTTTGTGGTTCCGTCCTTCATTAATGCATCTTCTGCATAAGAATAAATTAATTCTTTTTCATAATCTGTTCCGGCCTTTAATTTTTTTCCATTACTATTTGTAACAGAAAGTGTTGTTTTCCACTTGTCTGCTTTTTTCGGTTCAACAATATCAGCTGCACTCAGAGTCAGATGATCAAAAGATGCAGGAACAATACTAAAGAAAATTGTTTTACTACCCTTAAAATTCTTCTTACCGGTAATCACAAGTGTGGGTGCTTTAGCTGCATCGTTATTAGCCAGCTTAGTATTATTTTTATAACTTACAGTGTAGTCAACACCTTGCTGCAATGGCTCTCCTTTAAATTTAACTGTCGGTTTAGGATTACATCCTCCCACAGCATATTCTACGGTTAAAGCTTCTTCTCCTTCTACAGAGATATCTGTATTTTTTACATCATAGGCAGTAATCTTAAAGCTTTTCTTTATTGTACCTGTATAAGCTCCAATTCCGGTAATCGTAATATTTGCAGTTCCTACCTCTTTGTTTTTACTATAACTTAACAGATAGTCTTTTCCTGCTACCAGAGCCTGATTTGAAGTCTTACTTTTTAGAATTACAGGCTGTGGACGATGTTCTTCACCGCTATATTCCCTATTTTCAAGTCCGGATGCAATAAATGCTTTGGAAATTGCGGTACCGGTAATTTTAAAGGTCACTGTTTTGGTACCTGCATAAGCTCCACAGCCAACAATCTGCATAGTAGCAGTTCCTATTTCTACATTATTATCATATAGCAATTTGTAGTCCTGCCCCTTGATTAAGGTGGTTTTTCCGACGGTAATCACCGGTTCCTGCTGGATAGCATTTCCACTATAGGGTTTTGTTACTACATTTTTAACAGAAGCCTTTGTAATCAGAGTTGCCTCATCTCCTACAAGTCTCATTTGAAGAGTTCTTGTTCCCTTATAGTTTCCCTTTCCGGTAACAATAATCCGGTACTGTCCGGCCTTCTGATAGGCTCCCTCTGTAGATTCCATTGGATAGGTAAGAATAAAATCTGTCTTACTTCTTAATGTTTTCTTTCCATCCTTAATGGTGGGAACCAGTTTCTGTACTTTTTTTGTAGCAGCCTTTATCAATAATCCTTCATCAATGGTTATGCCCATATCATTAAGATCTTTGGGGAGTATTTCAAAATATTTTGTTACCTTTTGGCCATAATTTCCTTTTCCGGTTACGATAACCTGTGGTTTTTTCTTGTCATCATTACCTTCATAGACATTAGTATTGTTCTTATAGCTTACAGTATAATCCTTTCCGCTTACTAAAAGCTCCTTCCCTTTATATACCTCTACCACAGGCTTTATGGCAGCTCCGGTATAAAGCTGTTGGGGAATTTCCTTGATCCAGATTTGGTCTTCTTCTACAGCATGCCAGGTGGCGTATAGCACTTCCTGATTGGTAAAGATGGTTTGTGAGGTAAT
>JAFXGR010000090.1 GCA_017520155.1 Lachnospiraceae bacterium | reverse complement strand
TCTTGAAGAAATCACATCTGGTGAATTATGGATCGGTGACAAACTTTGTAACGACGTAGAACCTAAGGACAGAGATATCGCAATGGTATTCCAGAACTACGCTCTTTACCCACATATGTCAGTATATGACAACATGGCATTTGGTCTTAAATTAAGAAAAGTACCAAAGGATGAAATCGATAAAATGGTAAAAGAAGCTGCAAGAATTCTTGACTTAACAGCTCTTTTAGACAGAAAGCCTAAGGCATTATCCGGTGGACAGAGACAGCGTGTAGCCATGGGACGTGCTATCGTTCGTAATCCTAAGGTATTCCTTATGGACGAACCTTTATCCAACCTGGATGCAAAACTTCGTGTACAGATGCGTATTGAAATTGCAAAATTACATCAGAGACTGGGAACTACCATTATCTATGTAACCCATGACCAGACAGAGGCTATGACTCTTGGTACAAGAATCGTAGTGATGAAGGACGGTGTTGTTCAGCAGGTAGATTCTCCTCAGAACTTATATGAAAAGCCACAGAACCTTTTCGTTGCCGGATTTATGGGATCTCCTCAGATGAACTTCTTAGATGCAGTAGTTAGAGTAAGTGATGGAGTGGCAAACCTGGATATCGCAGGAAAATCTATTCCTCTTCCTCCGGCAAAATCTAAAAAGCTGATTGAAGGCGGTTACGATGGAAAGACTGTTACTTTTGGTATTCGTCCTGAAGATGTATATGATTCTGAAGTATATGTTGCAAATGCTAAATGTGTATTCGAATCTGAAGTTAAGGTTTATGAATTACTTGGTGCAGAAGTATTCTTATACTTCGATTTGGCAGAATATCCAATTACAGCAAGAGTGGATCCTCGTACAAATTCCAGACCTGGAGATCCAATCAAGTTTGCTTTCGATGTAGAAAAAATTCATGTTTTCGACAAAGAAACAGAACAGGTAATTACAAACTAAGAAATTCAAAGGGGAACAGAAATACTGTTCCCCTTTGTGTATGGTGTAAAAAATAGCAACGGTAAAACTATATTGGAAGTTGCAGTATAAGAAATGGAGTTGATTGCATGGTAACAAATCAGATAATGCAAAAAAGTATTGAAGAATTAAGGGATATTACAAAAGTAGAAATTTCCATTTATGACTTGGAAGGAACAAAGGTATGCGGAACTTCCAAGGAGGCAGATGTAAATGCAGATATGATTTTATATTTTGTTCAATCACCGGCAGATACCCAGGAAGCAGGGGGCATCTATTATATGAGAATCAAGGAAGAAGGCAGAGATTCTTATATTCTTACGGCAAAGGGAGTCATGCAGGAAACTCATATGATTGCAAAGATCGCCGTAAACCAGCTGCAGGCTTTACTTATAGCTTATAGAGAAAAATATGACAGAAATAACTTCTTTCAGAATCTGATTCTTGATAATTTACTGCGGGTAGATATTTATAATAAGGCAAAAAAACTCCATCTGGAAGTAGAGAGAAAAAGAATTGTTTATCTGGTGGAAACAAAAACCGATCAGGACAGTGGTGCCATGGAGCTTTTGAGGAGTTTGTTTTCTCAGCAAAACGGAGATTATGTAACCAGTGTAGATGAAAGACGAATCGTAGTGATTAAAAGTTTAAAGGAAACAGAGGCAGAAGAGGAGATTATCCTTGTGGCAGATACCATTGTGGATATGATGAATGCAGAAGCCATGCTGAATGTAAGAGTATCCTACGGTACAGTGGTAAAGGAACTGGGAGAAGTATCGAAATCCTATAAAGAAGCAAAGATGGCTCTTGATGTGGGAAAGATTTTTTATATAGAAAAAAATGTTATCGGTTACAGTAATTTGGGAATCGGACGTTTAATTTATCAGCTTCCCGTAAATTTATGTAAGATGTTCATGAAAGAAATCTTTGGAAACAGTATGCCGGAGCAGTTGGATGAAGAAATCCTTGTTACCATACAAAAATTCTTTGAAAACAGCTTAAATATTTCCGAAACTGCAAGGCAGCTTTATATTCACCGAAATACTTTAGTATATCGGATTGAAAAGCTTCAGAAGGAAACAGGATTAGACATCCGTAATTTTGATGATGCTCTAACCTTTAAGATTGCATTAATGGTAGTAAGCTATCTGGATTATTTGGAAAAAGAACAATAAATTACATCTGTAAACTTCAAAAAAGGAATATAAAAAAAAGAACAGAATAAAATGATTCTATAGAAAAGGCTTGGCATTAAAGTAGGAGATAGGTACAGCAGTTACAGCTGTAATGCTCCTGTAAAGCGTACAGGGAGGCAGACTATGGAATCATTTTTTCGTTATATAGGTTATTTAGGGCTTTGGGAAGGAAATCAACAGTTATATACTGTAGGATATGTAAGATGGAGGTATCAGCAGGGTGTACATCATGTAGAGATTCAGGTAAAAGATACAGCAATTGGTACAGGGCAGTTGGAGATAGTAGAGGAATATAGTAAGGAGATACTGGGAGTTCTTTCCTGTACTGGGGGGTATGGGGAGTATAAAAAAGAGTTTTTTGTGGATAATGAAGGAGGATTTCTTACCATAGGTGGGAAAAAACTTCATCCTTCTGAAATTCAGGGAATTATGATAAATCTGGGGAAAGAAAGAAGACTGCAGGCAAAGCTGGAACTGCCGGTGAAAAAGAGAAAACCGGAGGAAAAATCTGTTTGGAAAGAAATATCGTATAAGAAGGAAGAAAAGGAAAAGGAGCTTATATCAGAAGAGGGAAATGGTTTGGAAGAAAGAAGAGAAAAGGAGCCTTTCCAAGAAAATATTCCTGAAATAAAGATGATAGATATTGGAATAAAAGAAGAAAAGGGGGAAGATAGAAAAGAGAAAGAAGAAGTCCGCCAAATAGAGAATAGAAAAGCAGAAATTAATGTGGAAGAAGCCCAAAAAGATCAATCTGCCAAAGAGCAATATCCGAAGATTATGGAGCCTATGAAGGAGGATAAGTGGGAGCAGTTATGTAAAAAATATGAGGTAGTATATCCTTTTGGCAGTGAACAACCATTTATCGCCATCCACTTAAAGGATTTTATTATTTTACAGGAAGGATATCAAAAACTGGTACATAACAGCTTTTTACTTCATGGGTATTATAATTACGGGCATCTGATTCTAGGGAGACTGGAAGAGTGGGAAGAATCACCGTATTATGTAGGAGTACCCGGAGTTTACTATGAAAATGAAAAAAAGGCGGCCCGAATGTTTGGCTTTGCAGGATTTGAAGGAGCCTCTAAAATTATTGAAAACGGAAGTTATGGTTATTATATGATAGAGGTAAAAATATAAAGAAAAAATAAAAATAGAAATAAAAATGCCCCGATGAGATCGAGGCATTAATAAACTTTTGATTCTACTCCGCGAAGAAAAGTGTTGGGAATCTTTTCCTGAACAATTTCCAAATAATCTTCCAGGGTTTCCTGATCCGGAGATTTTAATCCGGGGGTTAAGATATTACCATTATCTTTAAAGGGCTGGATATAAAAGGTAGCTTCCTTGGAAAGCATTTCTCTAATTTCATAAAAATCACTTAGGCTATGCAGACCATCCACTACTGTAGTACGAAATTCATAGGGAAGCCCGGAGCCCTGAATTAAATCAATGGATTCCTGAATAAGGCTTACATTGATATTAGAAACACCGGTGGAACGATTATATCTGGAAAAACCTGACTTGATATCCATAGCTATGTAATTTAAAAGCTTTTGATCCAGCAAATCCCTTAAAACATCAGGACGGTATCCGTTGGTATCTAATTTTACAAGATAGCCCATTTCTTTAATTTCAAAAATGAAATTTGCCAAATCGGGCTGTAAGGTAGGTTCTCCTCCACTGATGCATACTCCGGTCAATAGAGAACGACGACTGGTAAGAAAATCAAGAACCTCCTTCTGCGGTACAACCTTAGACGGATCTACACAAAGAAGTGTTTTGGCATTATGACAAAAAGGACAACGAAAATTACAGCCTGCAACAAAGACAGTTGCAGCAACATGTCCCGGATAATCTAATAATGTAGTTTTTTGATAACCACCAATAACCATGTAAAATCCCCCATATCTGTTACTATTCACAGGAACTGTAAATAGTAACTTATATCCTGTTCTTTGACAAAAATCGACTTGTCTTAGATTATTACCATAAAGTATAATATATCAACAGAATAGTGTAAATACAGCAAATGCAAAAATTTTTAGAATTATCATAAGATGATGTCGGGGTCAAAAGCCCATTGAAGAATTTTGATATATGCATAATAGACAAATCAACATCGGGACGTTTTCACTTAACTAAAAACACAGCGGTACTAATGCCCTAAAATACAGGGCATAAGGACCGGCGTTTTTAGATACCCTCTTTATGATTTGTCTATTATGCACAAGTAAGATTATTGAATTGGGCTTTTGCCCCTGGCATCATCATAATAATATTTTTAACTTACCTGAACGTTGAGAAAAGGAAATAATAATACGTGATGATGGAAATGGAAAATCAAATTCATACAAAATATATGAAAGAAGCCTTGAAACAGGCAAAAAAAGCATACGAGCTGGGAGAAGTTCCTATTGGCTGTGTTATTGTATACCAGGATAAAATTATCGGAAGAGGCTATAACCGGAGGAATACGGATAAAAATACTTTAGCCCATGCAGAAATAACGGCCATTAATAAGGCAAGTAAAAAAATAGGGGACTGGAGACTGGAGGATTGTACCTTGTACGTAACCTTGGAGCCTTGTCAGATGTGTTCTGGAGCCATTATTCAATCCAGAATTTCTACGGTAGTTATGGGATGTATGAATCCTAAGGCCGGTTGTGGGGGAAGTATTCTGAATATTTTGGAAATGGAAGAGTTTAATCATCAGGCAGAGGTAATCCGGGGAATAATGGAAACGGAATGCAGTGAGATTTTACAACGCTTTTTTAAGGAGCTGAGAATCCGCAATAAGGCAGAAAAGGAGGAGCGAAGAAGACTAGTGTAACGGTTTCTAAATAACTATACCATTCACATAGAATATTTTTCTGAGAGTGAAGTTCAAAAAATGTAGGCGTAGCGGGCTACGCTGAGGCTTTTTGAATCTTTGCTATCAGGAAAATAGGCATGTGATATGG
>JAFXGR010000089.1 GCA_017520155.1 Lachnospiraceae bacterium | reverse complement strand
TAAATAACTATACCATTCACATAGAATATTTTTCTGAGAGTGAAGTTCAAAAAACGTAGGCGTAGCGGGCTACGCTGAGGATTTTTGAATCTTTGCTATCAGGAAAATAGGCATGTGATATGGTATAGTTAATTTAAAACCGTTACACTAGATAAGAAAAAATAACAGTAGAGTCAAACTGCGGTGAAAAAAGAAGGAAGCACAAGAAAGATGAGGGAGGGTATGGTATGAAGCCAACATTGGTTATTTTAGCCGCCGGCATGGGCAGCAGATACGGAGGATTAAAGCAGATTGATCCCATTGATGAACAGGGACATAAAATTATTGACTTTTCCATTTATGATGCGAAAAGAGCAGGCTTTGGGAAAGTAGTTTTTATTATAAAAAAAGAGCATGAGGCAGATTTCAGAAGCTGTGTGGGAGATGCCATCAGTAAGCATATGGAGGTAGAATATGTGTTCCAGGATCTTACGGATGTGCCAAAAGAGTTTACCATTCCTGAGGGAAGAGTTAAGCCCTGGGGAACAACCCATGCGTTGCTTTGCTGTAAAAATGCGGTGAAGGAACCCTTTGCCGTAATTAATGCAGATGATTACTATGGAAAAAATGCTTATGTAACCTTAGTGGACTTTTTAAAAGAATATGAAGACAGAGGAAAAATGGAAACACCTATATATGCCATGGTAGGCTATCAGCTGAAAAATACACTGACAGATAAGGGAAGTGTGGCCAGAGGACTTTGTATGAGAGATGAGCAGGATTATCTGACAGAAATCGTAGAAAGAACCAAGATTATTAAGACACAGGATGGGGCAGCCTTTACGGAGGATGATGGTGCCTCTTACACACCGGTATCTGTGGATACTCTGGTTTCCATGAATATGTGGGCCTTTTATCCTGACGTATTTCCTTTAATGGAAGAAGCTATGGGAGAGTTTTTTAAAGAAAAAGTGGCAGACAATCCCATGAAAGCAGAATGTTTGATTCCTACGGAAGTGGGTGGTCTTTTAGAAAAAAAGAAAGCAGCAGTAAAGGTATTATCCTCCAGTGATCGTTGGTTTGGTGTTACCTATCAGGAAGACAAGCCTATGGTGAAGGAATCCATTAAACAGCTAAAGGACAGTGGGCTTTACCCTACCTATTTATGGGAATAAGGAAGAAGACGGAGAAAGTTTTTCTTGCTGAAAGTATAATTACACAGTAGAATTATGGTTGAAAATAAAAACGCAAAGGGAATGCTGCTTTTTTAAAAGTGGCAGACAATCCCGGCAGAATGAGAGGTAAGCTATGGCAATTTTAGTAACCGGTGGAGCAGGTTATATTGGCAGTCACACAGTGGTGGAATTACAAAATGCAGGATATGAGGTAGTTGTTTTAGATAATTTATGTAATTCCAGTGAAAAATCTTTGGAAAGAGTAGAAGCTATCACAGGAAAGAAGGTTCCCTTTTATCAGGCAGATATCTTAGACCGTAAGGCTTTGGAAGAAATATTTGAAAAAGAATCCATAGATTCCTGTATTCATTTTGCGGGACTGAAGGCGGTGGGAGAGTCAGTAGCCAAGCCTTGGGAATATTATGAAAATAATATTGCGGGAACGTTAACCTTAGTGGATGTGATGAGAAAACATGATTGTAAAAATATTATTTTCTCCTCCTCGGCAACAGTATATGGAGATCCTGCTTTTATTCCGATTACGGAAGAATGCCCTAAGGGAGCTTGTACCAATCCTTATGGTTGGACAAAATCCATGCTGGAGCAGATTTTAAGCGACATACAAAAAGCAGATCCTTCATGGAATGTAGTTATTTTAAGATATTTTAATCCTATTGGAGCTCATAAAAGCGGAACCATGGGAGAAAATCCCAATGGAATCCCCAATAATCTAATGCCTTATGTTACCCAGGTAGCTGTAGGGAAATTAAAAGAGCTGGGGGTATTCGGTAATGATTATGATACCCATGACGGAACAGGAGTAAGAGATTATATTCACGTGGTGGATCTTGCCAAGGGTCATGTAAAGGCACTTAAGAAGATAGAAGAAAAGGCAGGACTTAAGATCTATAATCTGGGAACGGGAACAGGCTACAGTGTACTGGATATTGTGAAAAACTTTGAAGAGGTTAACAAGATTAAGGTTCCTTACGTTATTAAGGAGAGAAGACCGGGAGATATTGCTACCTGTTATGCTGATGCAAAGAAAGCAGAAGAGGAACTTGGCTGGAAGGCAGAAAACGGAATTCGTGAAATGTGTGAGGATTCCTGGAGATGGCAGAAAAATAATCCAAAGGGATATGAAGAGTAAGAAGTAAGGAAAAAATAGCGTTTAAGAAGATTGCTTTAAAAAGTTAATTTTTTCAAAAGAATAGACTAACTATTAAAAGTCAAGTCTTAAAATGATGATTTTTTGAATAAAGTACAGAAATGTATTTTAGATATATTTAGAACTCAGTTTGAGTTCGTGAACCTTGAAAACTGCATGACAAAAAGAGCATCGTTGTAGGTGCTCAAATAAGGAGTATAGAATTAGAGATTTTTAAGCTGTTTTGATATATTGCTGCTTTGTTTTTTCTAAATGATAAATGACTCTTACTAGTTTTTTTACAGCATGAGAGATGGCAACGTTATAGTGTTTGCCTTCTGCTCGCTTCTTGGTGAGATAAGCTGCAAAGGTAGGATCCCAATGGCAAACATATTTGGTCGCATTATACAAGGCATATCGTAGATAACGAGAACCTCGTTTTTCCATATGGGAATAGGCACCATCCAATTGTCCCGATTGGTAAGTAGATGGTGAAAAGCCTGCATAAGCTAAGATTTTGTCGGGAGAATCAAAACGATTGAAATCACCTATTTCAGCAATAATCATAGCTCCCATACGATAGTTGATACCGGGAATGCCTAAGATTGGAGAATTGATTTCATCCATAATGATTTTGATTTCATTTTCAATTTCATCAATTTCAGAATCAAGTTCTTGAATAAGCTTAATCGTGTGTTTTAACTCAAGAGATTTTGCCGGCATATTTGAGCCGATAGAATTTCTAGCAGTTTCTCTAAAGGTAATAGCAGCATCTTTACCATATCGACCTTTAGAAGCTTCTAAAAGCAGATTTGTAAGTCTGGTAAGATGGGCGTTAGATACATGCTTTGCACCAGGAAATTCAGAAAGCATAGCATAAACAGATGCCATATGAAGCTGTGGCACCAACTTTTCTAATTCGGGGAATAAAATACAGACAAGTCTTGAAATGGAAGTTTTTAACTTTGCACGTTCTTTTACTTTATCAAAACGATAACGAGTTAATGACTTTAACTCTTCGTTGTGATAAGATGTGTCTAAGTAGGACTTTAAGTTCACATCAGACATCAGCATAGAAGCAATCGTGCGGGCATCTACTTTATCCGTTTTCGTCTGTCTAAGGCTTAGACTTTTTCTGTACAGATTTGTATGTAACGGATTGATAACATAGGCGGCCAAACCTTTATCAATGAGATATCCCAAAAGATTGTAACTATAGTGTCCAGTGGCTTCTAGGCCTACTTTTACTTTTGTTACATTTTCCATAACGGATTCAATCTTTTGATAAAGCTCATTGAAACCATCTAGGTTGTTAGTGATGGTAAATGCTTTGTACAATACTTCACCATCAGAGTTAGTGATAAAGCAATCATGCTTATCCTTAGCAACATCAATTCCTACGTAAATCATAAAAATCTCCTTTGAAATGTAATTAATGCCGTTTTAGGACCACAGGTACTCCTTGCGATTGTAACCTCGTTCTAAATAAACCGTCATGCGGTATCTAACTGATTAACAAATATACAAAGAGACTGTGGTTGGAGCCTATTCTAAACCATCAAGTGGTAGGAGGAAAAACCAATCCACAGCATCTTAATAAGCATAGCCGAACCTATAGAAAAGGTAAAGAATGGCTATGACTATATAATACGAGGAGGATTACGGGAATGAAAATTGGAATTTTGAAAAAGGGCGATAAAGTGTTAACCATTACGGCTGAATTTATAGCAGTACAGAGAAAGAATGGGGAAGTTGATATTATCCCTATGGTCAAGGATGAAATGGGGCTGAGGGTTGATATTGAAGGTATTGTTACTATTGGATATGGCGAAAACATCGTAGAGGTATCAAACGGCGATGTTATGGTTACTACATTTTAAGGGGGAATGAACGATGGCAGGAAAGAAAGATAAATCAGTGGTAGCAGTAATTTCAGGATTAACCGATAGTCAGGCAGCAAGGATATCAGCAGATATTATGAAATCAAAACAAAGAAATGCACCAAACGGAAGAGGTACAGTGGCATCCGGATTTACATCAAGTGTTGGTTCATTACTCCAGAAGGGCACAAAGAGAATAGGAGGTTAAGCAATGGCAAAGAATAGATCATCAGCACATACGAAAGTTCAGAGAGCCGGCAGAGAGAGAGACGGAAACAGATGTCAGATTTGTGGTTCGAAGAATAATGTGGAAGGACATCATATCGTAGACCATCAGTTTGGTGGTGCAGCAAGCGTAGATAATATTATTGCATTGTGTCATAAACATCATAATGATGTACACAAGGGTAATATTGATATTTTTAAAATTTAAAGAAAACGTTGGAGAGCACCTTATTGAATGGAATCGTTGTGAAAAAAAATAGAAAGTTTACATTGCGACGAAGATAGAATATGAAATATAGAATATATCATCTTGAAACAAGCTGTAAAATTTTACGTTGAATTTTACAGCTTGTTTTCGTATAATATATATGTAAGATGAAGAAACTATATCTAAGAAAGGAAGTTGATTTTATGCCGAATATATTACCTGCGGTTACGCTCGGTTCCGGCGAGACGACTTCTTTCACGATTGAGAAGAATGGTGTGAGCGATCTGGCCGACTAC
>JAFXGR010000088.1 GCA_017520155.1 Lachnospiraceae bacterium | reverse complement strand
GGGATCCACAAAACATGAGAAAGTAGCCATTTTTCGCAGAAAAATGTGCGGATTTTGAATGTTTTTAGGATTTCGTGAGCGTGAAACGCGAAGAAATCCGTAAGCATCAAGGGGTCAAATGCTTTTGACCCCAACATCATAGTATTACCCAAAAAAAGAAGCCAGAAAATCAAAATCAGTCCCACAATGTAAGAAAAGAGGGAATTGCTCCCATCAATCAGAAAAAATAATGTTCAGGAAGTCGCCATTTAGCACAGAATAAACTTGTATTTGATGTGCTGGAAGTGGCGACTTCCTTGATTTGGTTAAATCAGTCTTGCAGGAGTATAGAAAATTTGATAGGATAATTTCGTACTCCTGTAACTAGTACACCAAATATTAATTAACTGGCTTCTTGACTGGTCTGTGCTTTTCCTGGCATACATCAAAAAGTCTCAGAGCAGTACCACTATGCCTGCACTTTTTGCTATGCACGCAGAAAACCATGCCTCAGCTAATGTATCAGTGGTTAATTATTCGATGTAGTAGATAAGTTAGGGATGGAGAATTTAAAAAAATGGAATAAATTAGTAAAATACAGAATAAAGAAAGGAAGAGAATAGTAATGAAGATTCATGAGAGTGCATATATAGCTGATGGTGCAGTGGTATTAGGAGAGGTGAGTATAGGAGAGGATTGCAGTGTATGGTTTAATTCCACCGTTCGGGCAGACCGTGCTTCTATTGTAATGGGAAAGGGAAGTAACATTCAGGATAATGCAGTAGTGCATGTAGACGAAGGATTTCCTGTGTATATTGGAGACAATGTAACCATAGGACATGGGGCCATTGTTCATGGCTGTGAGATTCAGGATAATACATTAGTAGGAATGGGAGCCATTATATTAAATGGAGCCAAGATAGGAAAAAACTGTATGATAGGAGCTGGTGCATTGGTGACACAGAATGCACAGATTCCTGATAATTCACTGGTAGTAGGCTGTCCGGGGAAGGTATTGCGACAGGTGACAGAAGCTGAAATAGCCTCCAATCTGCATAATGCTACAGAATATGTGGAGGAAGGAAAGAAGTATAAGGCTGCTCAATAGACAATGGCAGACAGGGAAAAGGAGATGGCAAAATGAATTTCTTGGAAAAGGTAGGAGAGACGATTACCACAAGAGGAAAAGAGGTTGCAGATAAAGCAAAGGATATGGCTGAGATTGCAGGATTACGCAGCCAGATTGGTACTTGCGAGGAAGTGATTCGTAAAAACTATATGGAAATTGGAAAATTGTATTATGAACAGTTTAAGGATAGGGAGAATCATGATTTTGCCGATCAATGTACAGCCATTTCCCATGCACAAAGCGGTATTGAGGCATTAGAAGCAAAAATCCGGGAAATTAAGGGAGTATATTAAGCCACTGACTGCAAGTTTATTTCATGCTAAGGGGTAAATATTACTTCTTAGTCCAGGAAAATTGCAATCAGGATGGAGAGTATGAGGAATGATGAATTAAAAGCTAAAATAGAGAAAGTATATTTTGAATGATTATGTTTTTGGGAACCAGTACGCAGAAATTGTACCAGATGCTGAAAAAGATGATGAGTGGTAGATATTTTTAAAAAAGATAAATCTTATTTAACTGAATTAAGGAAGTCCCCTGCTTCATGTCGATTATGATTGAAGTGAGGGACTTCTTTCCATCCAATTAAATGATGTTGGGGTCAAAAGCATTTGACCCCTTGATGCTTACGGATTTCTTCGCGTTTCACGCTCACGAAATCCTAAAAGATTCAAAATCCGCACATTTTTCTGCGAAAAATGGCTACTTTCTCATGTTTTGTGGATCCC
>JAFXGR010000087.1 GCA_017520155.1 Lachnospiraceae bacterium | reverse complement strand
TAAAATACAAAATATTAATTCAGAATTGGCTGAAATTAATAAAGTATATGAAGAGGCGAAAAACTTGAATGAAAACGAAGAAGGAACTCTTAAGGGGCAATTAACGCAGGAATTAAAAGAGATAGCAGATGCAATGATGATGTATCGACAATGTTATGAGGGAGTAGTTGCGGCAGTTTTTGATTTTACAAATGCTTCAAAAAAAGCTGAGGAAGCTTTGAATATATCAACAACAATAGCTACACTACAATCGCAAGTAAATGATGCTAACAATTATGTTAATGAATGTCAGGCAAAGGTAGATGCTCTTACCAATGAAATCACGAATAACTCCACTAATAAGGAAAAACAAAAGGCAGACCTGGAGGTAGCCAAAATCAATGCAAAAGCATCCTTGGAACAGGCGCAAAAAGAGTTGGAGCAGCTGTTAGCAGATGTAAGCGGTGAATTAAATTTAGATAATCAAAATGATTTAATCAGTCGCCAACGAGATAAAGTGGCAAAAAAACGGGAAGAAGTTGAAAAGCTTCGTGAAAAGTCCATAGGAAGTACTATTACGGCGCCCGTGGCAGGAATTGTAACAAGTGTTAATGTAACAGCAGGGGAGAAGACAGATGCCTCCAGAGAACTGGCTATTATGCAGCCGGAAGGAAAAGGTTATAGTATGAGTTTTTCTGTAACGACGGAGCAGGCAAAAAAGGTAAAGGTAGGAGAAATAGCAGAAATCCAGAATTCCTGGTTCTACTCTGATATTGAAGCAACCTTAACGGGAATTCGTCCGGATCCGGAAAATGCAAATGAGAAAAAGCTGTTGGTATTTGATGTAAAGGGAGATGTACAGGCAGGACAATCCGTTAGTCTTTCCATTGGACAAAGAAGCGCAGAATATGATCTTTTAGTGCCAAACAGTGCAGTAAGAGAAGATAATCAAGGGAAATTTATTTTAATTGTAGAGTCAAAGAACTCGCCCTTGGGAAATCGCTATATGGCAAAAAGAGTAGATGTTCAGGTATTGGGTGCAGATGATTTAAAAACGGCAATCAGTGCTCCGCTGTTTGGTTATGAATATGTGATTACTACAGCAACACAGCCGGTGGAGGCCGGAAAACAGGTTAGATTGGCAGAGACAAATTAAGGAAAGGATGAGAGGAATAGTGAAAAGAGTATTACAATATATTTCCGTTAAAACTCTTATACTCAGCCTTCTTGCCTTTGGCTGCCTTTTTCTTGCAGGAATTCTTTCCCTTTGTCAGTTACAACTGAAACAAGGTCTGGTAGAACAGGACATGGCAGCACGATGGTCGAAAAAGAAGGATGCTGCACAAATCAGTGCCTTTTTTGCCCAGGATCAAGTAGAAAACAGTACTTATTTTCGTAATGCCGGAGCAGAATTAGATCAGGCTCTTGTTACCGCATCCATTACCTTGGAAGAGGAAAATCAGGATGCACGCTTATGGATGGATGCAATCAGCAGGCAGGGAAAGGTAAGCCTTGTCAGTGAACGGGGAAAGGCAGAAATTAATGCGATAGGCATTAAGGGAGATTTTTTTCAGTTTCATCCCATGTCCCTAGTCAGCGGAACCTATATTTCACAAGACAGTCTGATGAAAGACGGAATTATGATGGATGAAGAAACTGCCTGGAATCTATTTGGTTCTAACGATGTGGCAGGAATGCAGGTTACCTTAAACGGAGTCCCCCATGTGATTGTGGGAGTTTTTGAAAGACCTGAAGGAAGAATACATCGAGCAGCAGGTTTGGAAAAAGCAATATGCTTTTTAGGGTTGGATAGTCTGGAACAGTACGGGACTGCCCAAGGAGGGTATTTTTATGAGATAGTAATGCCAAATCCCATTAAAGGATTTGCCTTATCTACCATGAATCAAGTATTAAAAGCTGAGACAACAGAGGTAAAAATAGTAGAAAACTCAACAAGATATGAATTGCTGTCATTGATTAAGGTAATTCAAGGCTTTGGAACAAGAAGCATGTCTTCAGAAAGTATTATCTATCCTTATTGGGAAAATATAGCAAGGGGATATGAGGATATATTCGCCCTGTTTCTGGTGATAAAAACCCTTCTTCTTCTCTATCCTGCCGTACTTTTTGTAATAGTTATGGTAAAGCTTTATCAAAGAAGAACCTGGTCGATAGGAAAGGCGATTCATGTGATGGCAGATAAGTATTATGAAATGGAAACAAAAAGAAGGGAAAGGAAGGAAAAACAGTCATACCAAGACTGAAGGGATACAGAAAAAGAAAAGGAGTATTGAAAAAAGAAGATGAGAATGAGAAAACATAAAGCAGTTCTTTCTTTGTTAGCATTAACAGTAATGTTAACAGCCTGTGGAGGAAAAGAGGGAGAACAACAACAGGAGGAAACAGCGGCAGTAGATAAAAATGCTGTATATCGGGAAGAAGAAGGATTTTTGGACTTATCGGAGGACAGTATTTCCACAACCTTAGTGACAGAGGAAACCATCTACATAGATCAAATGATTTACAATATGGGAGAACCGCAGGTAAGAATAGCCGTGGAGGAGACTGAGGAATCAGAGGAAGAAGAAACAGAGGAAACTGCTCTTTCAGAAGAGGAAGAGCCTTTAGAAGAAGGAGAAGCAATATTAGAGGACATGGAAATGCCTGCCGGGGAAATGGGAAAAGTCCTTAGAAAAATCACCTCCTTTGATTTTACGGGAAAAGAGCTTACTAAGATAGAGATTGAGATGGGAGGTAATGAAAATGCCTCAGGACTTGCAGTAGACGAAAGCGGAAATATATATACCATCGTTACTTTATATGCTACCTATGTGGGAGAGGATACCAAGGATAAGGTATATGTAAAATCTTATGATAAAACAGGAAAAGAGCTTTGGGCAGTTCATTTGAATGAAAAGATGGGAGAGGAAGAATATTATTATGCCAATCAGCTGTTTTTAGACGAAAATAATCAGCTTATTTTAGATACTTCCAGAGGAATTGAAATATTTGATTTACAGGGGCAGCCGGTAAAACTTATAGAAAAGCCTGAGGTAATGGACTGCAACCTGCGAAAAATCAGAGAAGATAAATATGCCATTGTATTCAGCAATGGAGAAAAAGCTCATATTCAGACGGTAGATACAGCTACGGGACAGCTGGGAGAAAAGATTGAGATTCCTTTTAATTATTACAGATATTCGGTACAAAACGGAAAATACTATGATTTGTACTTATCTGATGAATATGCAGTTTATGGATATAATATGGCAGATACACAGCCTACGAAGCTGATGGATTATATTTCCTCAGATTTTGGAGGCTTCACCATGTATCAAATTACCTTTCTTGATGAAACCTCCTTCCTGGGAGGCTACCATGGAGATATGGGAAGCAAGTTCAGCAAATTTACCAAGGTACCCTCAGAGGAGATTGCAGATAAAACACCTCTTACCCTAGGCTGCTACTATCTGGATCATAAGGTAAAACAAAGGTTAATTGAATTTAATCGAAATAATCCGGAGTATAAAATTCATATTATAGATTACTCCATTTATGATACCATGCAGGATTATACCCAGGGACTAACTAAATTAAATACAGACATTATTTCCGGAAAGGTACCGGATATTATGCTTTTAAATCCAAGAATGCCTATTAACAGTTACATCAGTAAAGGGTTATTTGTGGATTTCAATGAATTAATTGAACAGGATACAAGTTTTAAACGGGAAGATTTTTTGCCTAATGTATTTGAAGCTTTAGCTACGGAAGATGGATTATATCAATTGGCCCCCTCCTTCATGGTAAATACTTTTGCGGCAAAAACAAAGGATGTGGGAAAAGAACCTGGATGGACCATGGAGGAAGCAGTGAAGATACTGGAAGGTAAGCCGGAGGGAACCAAGCTGTTAAGTGAGATGACTTCCTCAAATTTTCTTTATTATGCCAGCTGGATTAGTATTGATGATTATGTAAATTGGGAAACGGGAGAATGCTTCTTCAACTCACCGGGCTTTTTGGGAATTTTAGAGTATGCAAAGAGTCTTCCCAGAGAAATAGATTATACAGCCATTATGGATGATGAATCCTACTGGAATGAAATGGAAGCACAGTACAGAAACGGAAAAACCATATTATCCATGGCTTATCTTAGTGCTTTTAGAGATTATCAGTATCTTGTACAGGGAACCTTTGGAGACGAAATTACGTTAATCGGTTTTCCTACAGATAAGGGATTGGGAGCAGGATTAGGCTTTAGCACTAATATTGCCATTAGTGCCCAAAGTGAAAATCAAATGGGCGCCTGGGATTTTGTAAAAGGATTTTTTACGGAAGAATATCAGGATAGTATTGAATATGAGTTCCCTGTGCGCATCAGCAGTCTTAATAAAATGGAAGAAAAGGCTTGGGAAAGACCGTACTATGAAGATGAAAACGGAAATCGTGAAGAATACGATGATATTATTCAGATTAATGGTGTGGAAATCAAGATGGAGCCTTTGACCAAGGAAGAAACTGCATTAGTAAAAGAGTACATTGGAAAGATAACCAATGTGTCTGTAGTAAATGAAGATATCTACAATATTATTTTAGAAGAGGCGGAAAGCTATTTTAATGATCAAAAAACGGCAGAGGATGTAGCAGAGGTTATCCAAAGCAGAGTAAAGATCTATGTAAATGAAAACAGATAACAGAATAAGTGAAGCATATTGACAAAAGATATGGGATTCATTATATTTATGTGTAGAAAAAGATAAGAAATAAAGAGCCTTTGCCTGTAAAAAGCAGGCAAAGGGTTTTTTAATATCTAAGGAGACGAAAATATATGAGCAATGCAAATCGAGAATTGGCAAAAACTTATGATCCTCACGGAATAGAGGATAGATTGTATCAGAAGTGGCTGGATAAAGGCTATTTCCATGCAGAGGTAGATTATAGTAAAAAGCCGTTTACTATTGTAATTCCCCCTCCAAATATTACGGGACAGCTTCACATGGGACATGCTCTTGATAACACCATGCAGGATATTTTAATTCGTTTTAAAAGAATGCAGGGGTATAATGCTCTTTGGCAGCCGGGTACAGACCATGCAAGTATTGCAACAGAAGTAAAGATTATTGAAAAAATGAAGGAAGAGGGCATAAGCAAGGAAGATCTGGGAAGAGAAGGATTTTTGGAACGTGCCTGGGATTGGAAAAGAGAATATGGCGGACGGATTATCAGTCAGCTGAAAAAGCTGGGTTCATCCTGTGACTGGGAAAGAGAACGCTTTACCATGGATGAAGGATGTAACGAAGCCGTAACAGAAGTATTTTGTAAAATGCATGAAAAGGGATGGATTTACAAAGGAAGCCGTATTATTAACTGGTGTCCCGTATGTAATACTTCCATTTCTGACGCAGAAGTAGAGTATGAGGAACAGGCAGGTCATTTTTGGCATATTAAATATCCTGTAGTGGGAACAGATGAATATCTTACCTTTGCCACTACCAGACCGGAAACTATGCTTGGAGATACTGCTGTAGCAATTCATCCGGAGGATGAAAGATATCGCCATCTTTCCGGGAAAAAGGTAATGCTTCCCTTAATGAATCGTGAACTTCCCATTGTGGAAGATACTTATGTAGACAGAGAATTTGGTACCGGAGTAGTAAAAATCACACCGGCTCATGACCCTAATGATTTTGAAGTGGGAAAACGTCATAATCTTGCGGAAATTAATGTAATGAATGACGATGCTACCATTAATGAAAATGGTGGAAAATTTGCAGGTATGGATCGTTATGAGGCAAGAAAGGCTATAGTAAAAGAGCTGGATGAAATGGGGCTTTTAGTTAAGATTGAAGACCATGTGCATAACGTAGGAACCCATGACAGATGTAAGACAACCATTGAGCCAATGATTAAAAAGCAATGGTTCGTAAAAATGGAGGAGCTGATTAAACCTGCAGTAGAAGCTGTAAAAACAGGGGATATTGAACTTATTCCTCCCAGAATGGAGAAAACATATTTTAACTGGACGGATAATATCAGAGACTGGTGTATCAGCAGACAGTTATGGTGGGGACATAGAATTCCGGCATATTATTGTGATAAATGTGGAGAAGTAGTTGTGGCAAAACAGGCTCCTCAGTGCTGTTCTTCCTGTAAAAATACCTCCTTTAGTCAGGATCCGGATACGTTAGATACTTGGTTTTCTTCTGCCCTTTGGCCTTTCTCTACTTTAGGCTGGCCAAAAATGACAGAGGATTTAAAATATTTTTATCCCACAGATGTGCTGGTAACCGGATATGATATTATCTTCTTCTGGGTAATCCGTATGATTTTCTCCGGCTTTGAACAGATGAAAGAAAAGCCCTTTAAAACAGTATTGTTCCATGGTTTAGTAAGAGATTCGCAGGGACGTAAAATGTCAAAATCTTTAGGAAACGGTATTGATCCTTTGGAGATTATTGAACAGTACGGAGCAGATGCTCTTCGTCTTACTTTGATTACCGGAAATGCACCGGGAAATGATATGCGTTTTTATCATGAACGAGTAGAAGCCAGCAGAAACTTTGCTAATAAAGTATGGAATGCTTCCCGTTTCATTATGATGAACATGGAAGGGGTTCAGGTAAGTGAGGCAAAAATTCATGAACTGGAGCCGGTAGACCGTTGGATTCTTTCTAAGTTAAATACTCTAGTAAAGGAAGTTACCTACAATATGGAGCATTTTGAACTGGGAATTGCAGTTCAGAAGGTATATGACTTTATCTGGGATGAGTTCTGTGACTGGTATATTGAAATGGTAAAACCAAGATTATATCAAAGTGAAAATAAGGTGAGCCATAACGCCGCTTTATGGACATTAAAGACTACCTTGTTAAATGCCTTAAAGCTCCTTCACCCTTATATGCCCTTTGTTACAGAGGAAATATTCTGTTCTTTACAGCAGGAAGAAGAGTCAATTATGATCAGTTCATGGCCTGAGTTTAAGGAAGAATGGGATTTTGCAAAGGAAGAAAGAGAAATTGAAACCATTAAGGAGGCAGTAAGGGGAATTCGTAACGTAAGAACCCAGATGAATGTTCCTCCCAGCAGAAAGGCACAGGTTTTTGTAGTCAGTGATGAAGAGCAGATTCGTGATACCTTTGAAACAGGAAAACTATTCTTTGCTTCTCTGGCTTACGCCTCCGAGGTTACTATACAAAGTGATAAGGAAGGAATTGCTGAGGATGCAGTATCGGTAGTAATTCCCCAGGCTGTACTTTACATTCCTTTTGCAGAGTTAGTAGATTTGAAAAAAGAAATTGAACGTTTGGAAAAGGAAGAGAAACGTCTTGTTTCTGAATTGGCAAGAGTTAATGGAATGTTAAGTAATGAACGCTTTATTTCTAAAGCACCGGCAGCAAAAATAGAAGAAGAAAAAGAGAAGCTGGCAAAATATCAGCAGATGATGGATCAGGTAAAAGAACGTCTTGCGCAGCTTCGATAAGACAGAATAGAAAAAGTCAGGGATACCTTGGGGATTCCTGACTTTGTATCGTGTTAAGGGAAAAGCTCTCGGCAAAAAGAGAGAAAAACAGGGAATAAAAAACAGTTATTGGACAAAAAGAAAGGATGAAAAATGGAAATCAGTATAAGGGAAAAAGAATACACAGCAGCAGAAGAATATATTTTATCTATTCCAAAATTTACTTCGAAAAATTCTCCAAAGCTTACCCGGTCATTTTATGAATTTTTAAATAATCCGGGAAGTAAAAGTCTGATTTTCCATGTGGCAGGAACTAACGGAAAAGGATCAGTATGTTCCTATCTTCATTCTGTATTAACAAAGGAAGGGATTTTAACAGGGATGTTTACCTCACCTCATCTTGTTACCATGAGAGAAAGAATGAACATAGGTAACGAAATGATTACAAAAGAGGAGTTTTTGCGTCATTTTAATAAGATCGTGGCAGCACTGAAACTATTCCAAAGAAAAAAAGGAATGGAGCAGTATCATCCCACTTTTTTTGAATGGCTATTCTTTATGGCTATGGTATATTTTGAGGAGAAAAAACCTGAGGTAATTATTTTGGAAACGGGATTAGGAGGAAGGTTGGATGCTACCAATGTAGTAAAAAGTCCAAAGGTTTGTGTAATTACAGAAATCGGTTTTGATCATATGGAGTATCTGGGAAGTACTTTAGAACAGATTGGGGAAGAAAAAGCAGGGATCATTCATAGTGGATGTAAGGTAGTTTTCCTGAAAAAAAGACAGGAAGTGACAGAAGTAATTGAAAAAAGAGTACAGCAGGTGGGAGCATTGTGCAAATCTGTGTCGAAACCGGAAAATCCTGCGATTAGTTTTGTAGATAAAACAATTGATTTTTCTTTTACTTCTCGTTATTATGGAGATATTCCAATTCAAATAAGTACAGTGGCTCAATATCAGGCTGAGAATGCAGTTTTGGCACTTACGGCATTAGAAGAAAGCCCAATTAAACTGACCAAAGAAAGTATGATCAGTGGGATGAGAGAATGTTTTTGGCCGGCCAGAATGGAAGAAATATTCCCCGGTGTATTTTTAGACGGAGCCCATAATGAAGATGGGATAGAAGCTTTTTTAAGAACTGCAGCCTTGGATGAGTGCAAGGGAGTACGATGGATTCTATTTTCTGCAGTGGCGGATAAAGAATTTACTAAGATGAAGGAAATGATTTGTTCTTCTCATTTATTTGGACAAATTTATGTATGTTGTCTTAAAAATGCAAGGGGCTTGAAGAAAAAGGAATTAGAGCATATATTTTCAGGAGAAAAGGTTAAACTGATAGAAAATACAAAAGAGTGCTTGGAAGAAATATTAGGTCTGAAAAAGAAGGAAGATTTAGTTTATATCGTAGGCTCCTTATATCTTGCAGGAGAGGTTAAGGAGTATATGGAGCAATGATTAGATAGAAAACAGAAGGTTTAGATACAACAGTTACGGTTGGAGGAAAATATGATTAATTTTGAAGAAGAATTGAAGAAATTTCATCTTAGCCTGGAAATAGAAGAGGCAGAAGATGCTTTATATAGAAAACGTTTAACAGATATTGCAGATCTTGTGGTGGAGTTGGTAAAAGAAGCAAAAGAAGAGGAAAGTGAGAATTAGAGGAGACAGATATGAGATGTTTTAATTGCGGCTGCAATTTAACAGAGCAGGATTTCTGCACCAATTGTGGTGTAGATGTAAACAATTATAAGCTGGTCGTTTCTGCCTCCAACATTTACTATAATGATGGATTAGAGAGAGCAAAGGTGAGAGATTTAACCGGTGCTGTCATCAGTTTGCGTCAGTGTTTAAAATTAAATAAAAATCATGTAGATGCCAGAAATCTTTTGGGCTTGATCTATTTTGAAATGGGTGAGGGTGTACAAGCCTTAAACGAATGGGTAATCAGTAAAAATTTACGTTCTAAGAAAAATATTGCGGGAGACTATCTGAATTTAATTCAGAGTAATCCGGGAAAGTTGGATGCGTTAAATGCAGCCATCAAAAAATTTAATCAGGCCCTAACCTACTGTTATCAGGGAAGTTTGGATTTGGCAGTGATTCAACTAAAAAAAGTACTGTCCATGAATCCCAGTTATGTGCAGGCACATCTTTTATTGGCCCTTCTTTATCTAAAGTCAGAGGAATGGACAAAAGCCAAAAAGGAAGTGGAAAAGGTTTTAAAGATTGACACCAATAACATTACAGCTTTGCGTTATTTACAGGAAGTAAAGCGGGTATTGGGAGAAGATGAGGGAGTAAAAGGTGGCGGAAAATCAAGAAACACCGCAAAGGCAGCCGCAGAAAAACTCACCAAAATCAGTGAAGAGTCCTTTCAGTATCAAAGTGGGAATGAAACCATTATCCAGCCCCTTAATGCCATGGAGAAAAAGAGTGTACATTCCATTTGGAATATCGTAATAGGGATTGTTCTGGGGATTGCCGCTGCCTGGTTTTTAATTCTGCCTGCAAAGATACAAAATGAAAAGGCTGTTGCCAATGATGAACTGCGCAAGGTGGGAGAACAGCTGGATGTAAAAGCAGCAACCATCAATGAACTGGAAAGTAAAGTAAAGATTTTGGAAAAAGAAACCCAAAATCTTCAGGGACAGCTGGAAGGCTTTGTAGGTTCAGGAGGTACTATGGAGGATGTGGAATATCTTTTGCAGGCCACATCACAGTTTTTGGAAGATCCTACAGCAACGGAAGAGATTGCCGGTTTTTTGGAGAAAATTAATCCTGCATCCCTGACGGAAAACTCATCACCTTCTTTCAGGGGGTTATATCAGCTGTTATTGGAACAGGTGGGAGCCGAGATGGCATCTTCTTTTTATGAGGAAGGAAGAAAAGCCTATCAGAATAATGATTTTGAAATAGCTGTTGAGCAATTGAAAAAGGCAGTAACTTATGATCCTAAGAATCAGGATGCCTATTTGAATTTGGCCAATTCCTATCGAAAAATGGAGAAGCTTACGGAAGCAGCAGAAGTCTACGGAAAAATTATTGAATTATTTCCCGGAACAGATTTGGCCAATCGTGCACAGTCTTACTTAAATGAAATAACACCCTAAGGGATAAAAAAGAATAAATATAGGTTTACAAAAGAGAGTTTAAGCTAGTCTTAGACTCTCTTTTAATTTGCATAAAAGGTATAAGCAGCAATATGCCTGCAGATAGTTTACAGAAAATGAAAAAAGGAGAATTTAGAAATGAATGAGGAACAATTTAAAGTAATTGAAGATTATCTTTGTGTAAAAATGCCCCGGGAGGTAGATCATCATAATGCGGGGAACTTAAGTAAAAAAGTGGATGAATTTATTTATGCCAAAAAGATAAATCATGTAGTTTTCGATTTTGAAGGAACGGAATTTATGGATAGTTCGGGAATAGGAATTTTAGCCGGAAGATACAAAAAAGTACAGTGCTTTCAAGGGAAGGTATATGTAATTAATGCGGATAAACAGATTCGACGAATTTTACTTTTATCGGGAATACAAAAATACGTGGTAATCATGAAGGAGTAAAAGACAAGGCAGTTAAAGAAGGGAAAGGCAGTAGTAAATAAGCAGAAAGGATGATAGGAATTATGGATTACATAGTAAAACAAAAAATAAATAATTGGATGCAAATGAGTTTCGAAGCAGTATCAGAAAACGAAGGGCTGGCAAGAATTGCCGTGGCAAGCTTTGTTACCGCCTTAAATCCTACCATGGAAGAATTGGCAGATATTAAAACAGCAGTTAGTGAAGCAGTAACAAATTCCATTATTCATGGTTATGAAGAGGAAAAAGGAACTATAGTTTTGCGCTGCAGATTACGGGGAGATTTACTGGAGGTAGAGGTTGAGGATCAGGGTAAGGGAATTGCCGATATTGACCGGGCAATGGAACCTTTGTTTACCTCGAAACCGGAAAAGGACAGATCAGGAATGGGATTTTCCTTTATGGAAGCTTTTATGGATGATTTGGAAGTATCCTCTGTTTTGGGAATGGGAACCTTAGTAAAAATGAAGAAAAAGCTGGGAACCATAAGCTGGCTGGAGCTGTAAACGGGAGGAGGATATGGAGGAAACTACAGTACTGATGGAACAAATACAGCAGGGAGATAAAGAAGCCAGAAGAGTACTGATAGAAAAGAATTTAGGATTAGTTCACCATATAGTAAAGCGATTTATGGGAAGAGGGGTAGAGCCGGAGGATCTTTTTCAAATCGGAACCATAGGATTGATGAAGGCCATTGATAAATTTGATCTTTCCTTTCAGGTAAGATTTTCTACCTATGCTGTACCTTTAATTAGTGGGGAGATTAAACGTTTTTTGCGGGATGACGGTATGGTGAAGGTGAGCAGAAGCTTAAAAGAAAACGGATGGAAAATCAACAGGGTACTGGAACAGGCAAAGCAAAGAGAGGGAAAGGATTTAACGATAGAGGAATTGGAAAAAGAAACCGGACTGACAAAGGAAGAAATTGTTATGGCCATG
>JAFXGR010000086.1 GCA_017520155.1 Lachnospiraceae bacterium | reverse complement strand
TTCAGAGCCATACTCGAAAATCCTTACGATTTTCTCGTTTTGGCTTCTCGCCAAATGAATTTATCAGAAAAAATGTTCTCAAATGCAAGCATTCATCACAGTTTTTCTGATAAATTCGCTTGGCTCTGAATAGTTACATATTATCTAATAATGTCTGATTACCTCAGACCAGGAGGATATTCCGATAATTCCCTTTGCAAAAGCTGAAGCCTCTTCAGCCTTTGGCCCGTCAATATGTTTATACAGCTGATATGCCTGCTTATGATTTCCTGCAATATCACAAATTCCCAATGCCAGACCTTGATTCAGTTCTGCCTGAGCATCCACATGACGATTTAACAAAAAGCCGTCAATATGACTGTTGGCTTCTGCAATTTTATAGCCATAGGCCAGGGCTGCTGCCTGCACTGCATCTCCCGAGGTTGAGGTAAAGCCCAGCTCACTAAGAATAACACTTCTGCTTTCTCCCTCTGGATTTAAAAATTCTTCCCTTTGTAAATAATCGGTAACTACATGAATGTTTTGGATCGTTACCATTCTTGTATCTGCAGAATTACTTACCAGATTCATTCTTCTGTAATTAGAAGGCATATTCCAAAAGGCTGCATGAGTTAAGGGTACAGGATAAGGATGATGGGAAAGATCCCAATCAATATTTCCCTCTTCTTTAATGTAGGCATTAAAATAATCTAATACATCTCTTGCATCATAAGCTCCGCTGCTTAAATTACGGTTCCAGGTTTGATCTAAGGGCATATAGACTTTTGCACAGGCATTTACACTTTTAATGGCATTATAAAATACCCGAAAACCATCTGCATAAACTTTTGTATATTCCTCAGTTCCTACTGCAGGATAATAATTCCAATCTGCCCTGGCATTAATTTCATTGGCAATAACCCAGTTCACCACCTGGCCGTGTTTTGTTCCTGAATACCGCTCAGCTAAAAAGGTTGCCACAGCACCAAGATAATCTACTCCTTCTTTATCTGCCGCATTAAACATATAGTAATGACATTTCCCTGCTGCTCTTGCATTGGGATGAACCAGTCCCAGATGAGAAGAATCCCAGTCATTTAATATAATTGCCGTTGTTTGAATTCCCAACTGAGTAAGGCGGGAGAAAACAATATCATATTCTGCCACTATCTGTCCGTTAAATTGATAATTTTTACCATTATAACTGTAATTAATTGTCGGATAATTAGCACTGCTGGTAGGTCCTATTAATCTTCCCACCAGAATATTGTAAGCTCCTTGCTTAATCCCCAAATCCGTAAGCTCACTGCCCTTCATCTTTACGGGATCAATTAAGATTCCTTTAATGGTAGAAGTTTTTGGGTATGCATAAGTATAAGATGCTCTTTGCTGTGGATTAGTAATATATTTAGCATCAGACAGCAATACATAGTTTCCGTTGAGCTTTACTCCCACCGCAAATTTATCATTAAGCCTGTTTCCTGACTGCTTATAATTTAGAGGAAAGGTAAAGGTAAACCGATCATCACTTTTTCTCACGGAAGAAATAGGCTCCTGTCCCTGGGTAAGCTCCTTTTGATAAACCGGCAAATTAAATAAATATAATCTTCTGTCATCACTTTTGGGAATACCCTCCATGATTCCTGATACAGATACCATGGATATATCCTCCGGCATAATTATACATTCCTTTATGGAAGCAAAATCTTCTTTATTTTCTTGAGTAATTTCTGTTTCCACAGGCCACAGTGACTGCCAGGCATCCTGCAGCTTTAAGGCTGTTTCCAAAGTTTTATTGCTATCTTCTTTTACTTTCTCAACTGCATTGGAAATAGCCTCACGAGATACTTTCATACTGTAGCTTTCAAATTCCTTTTGACTGCTTCCTAAGATCTCTCTTTTTTCCCTGCCTTTTATTCCATAAAACAGTACACCTGCTGCTGCAAGAAGAATAAGAAAACACAGAAAAATAATTCCCCCTTTTCCTTTTCTTCTTTTTTTCTTTTTTCTTCCGGATTTTTTCCCCTTACTGCTTTCTTCTTTTAGTATCCTATTCTCTTCCATTTTCCTATCCCTAAAGGGCTGCACTGTCACCCCTTTTCTTATCTCCTAAACTATAACGGTATTGATTATCCCATCTTTTCTTTTTTAATTACCTCCGTAAAAAATCTGAGCAATAGGAGAATCTTTATCTAAAATAATTTTCTTATTATTTCCCTTCATGGATTCCTTTAATGCATCAAGACTTCTTACAAAGCTGTAAAAATCACTTCTGCTTTCTTCCTTATAAGCTTCAGACAAAATTTTCATATATTCTGCTTCTCCTTCAGCTTTTAAGATTTCAGATTGTTTATTTGCTTCGGAAATCAAAATACTTACCTCTTTATCTGTGGTATTTCTGATTTTTTGTGCTTCTGCAGCACCTTCTGCAGTATAAGTAGCTGCAATATTTCCTCTTTCCGATATCATACGCTCATATACAGCTTCCTTATTATCGTTGGGAAGGTCCAACTGCTTTGTTTCTACAGCCACAACCTCCAGACCATACTGCTGAAATTTATTTCCCACATTTTCCATAATGGCTTCCGATAAACCTCCGTCTCTTCCGGAAATTACCTCCTCCTGAGGAAGGGAACTGATAATGTTCTTAATGGAGTTATATACCACCGTATTTATACGTCCCTCAGCATTCGTGATGGAGCTGTTTAAGGTCTGGGCAAATTTTATAGGATCTGTAATCTGCCACAATACATAGCTGTCAGTAATCATGGTTTTTTTATCTTGGGTAATTACGTCTGAGGGGGATAAGTCATATACCAGAATACATTTTGGTAAGGTTGCCTCTGTCTGTAGAAAAGGAATTTTAAAACTGACTCCTGCTTCTGTCTGCACATGATTAATCTTACCGAACTGTCTAATCACCTTATATTCATTTTCCTTGGTAATAACCAAAGAGGAAAGACCTAAAAATACTGCTGCCACAATAATAATACTAAAAATTACTTTTCCAATGTTTTTTTTCATCCTACTGTCCTCCTTCTTCTGTTATTTCCGTAATTTTTTCTGTGGTAAAAAAAGAGTCCAAAGGTAATATTTTTTGTACTCCGCCGGAAGTATCAATAATTAACTCCAGATCCGGTAATACTTCCTCCATAGATTCATAAAACATTCTCTGTTTAGTGATCGTAGGATTTTTAATATACTCTTCATACATCTGATTAAATCTGGCTACCTGCCCTGTTGCCTCATTTATTCTTTCCTGCTTATAGGCTTCTGCTTCCTTAATAATTTTATCTGCTTCTGCTTCAGCAGTAGGCAGCTTTTCATTTCGATATTTATTGGCATTATTAATGGCTGTTTCTTTTCCCTGCTTTGCAGTTTCTACATTCTTAAAGGCTTCCATAATTTCTGCTGTGGGAGGCTGTGAATCCTGAATTGCCACATTAACAATGGTAAGTCCGATATCATGCTTTTCCAGATGTTTGGCTACATTTTCACGAATAGCTCCCTGAATTTCATTTTTTCCCGTGGTAAGTACACTATCCACATCATAGCTTCCGATTACATTTCGAATACTGCTTTGTGCCAGATTTTTTAAGATTTTTTCCGGCTCTTTTGAAGAATAAACTGCCTTTACCGGATCTGATACCTTATACTCAATAAAAAAATCCACATCAATAAAATTGTAATCCTTGGTAATCATAATGGCTTCCGATGCTACAGTTTCATCGGTTTCCATATTATAACCAATGGGAAATCCCTGAATGGTGGTATTTACCTTCTGTACCTGCTGAATCAACGGAATTTTAAAATGAAGTCCCGGTTCTGTTACTGCTCTGGCCTTTCCAAAGGTAGTAAGAACAGCCTGCTCCTGCTCTCTTATCTGATAAGTTGAACCTAAGCCTAATACAGCTGCAACACCTAAAATCAGTAAAAATGAAAATATCTTCTTTATCTTACTGCCTATGTCCTTAGGATTATAACGTGGTATTTCTCCTTCAAAATTAAAACCCTGATCTTTTTCTTCTTTCATCTGCTCCTCCTTACAATCAGTTATTTTTCCATGTGTATTTTGGTCATAAGAGGTAAAAGTATGGTAACTCTTCTTTTGCCTTTTCCTTACAAAGTAACTCTATCTTACCTTCTTCCCTCTTTTCTTTCAATTAATTTTTTCTTAAAATTTTATGCAACTTTTCAAGACAACAGAAATAGAGATAAACACATATACAAATCATTTTTAAAAAATATTTTACCTATTTTTATTAAACTAATGTTTAATCCGTAAAATAGCAAGTATTTTGGTGCCTATCCCGGATAGTTATAATTTCCTATCCTTTCTTCTTGTACAAAAATACCAACAATTGCTTACTTTATTGAATTATTCCTTATTCCATGCTATATTTTTCTTAGCAAAAAACTTTTATCTATACTCTTGAATTCTTTTTTAAGGGTATTTTTTTATGGAGGGAATACTATGTATAAAATGAATCCTGACTACTTAATCGGCGTAGAATTAATGGATGAACAGCATCAGGTTTTATTTGAGTTAATGGAAAAAGCTCAGAATCTGTTAAAGGATGAAAATATTCTTTACAAATATGATGATCTTGTAAAGATTTTAAATGGGTTGAAGGAATATACCTTAAAGCATTTTTCAGAAGAAATTGCTTTAATGGAATCTATTAACTATCCCAGATTGGAGCTTCACAAAGAAGCCCACAAAGGCTTTGTAGAAAAATTAGATGCCTTTGAAATTGATGCAGATAAAATTTCTCTTGGCACACAGGACCAAATGATTCTTGATTTAATGGATTATCTTTTAGAATGGTTAAAGGTTCATATTCTTGATTGTGACCGTAAGGTTCGTCTGTTTATGGACGGTGAACCCATTACTGCTGAATAAACAATAGATTTGTTAATGCCAGGGTATAAGTTTGTTTAAGAATTTTGATATGCAGATACCTTCTTTATGATTTGTCCTTTATCCGCAATTAAAATTATTAAATTTGACTTTTTACCCTGACATTATTACTTTTTAATTAAGCTTTTGATATTTTTTAATATCCTCTGATTACATCTTGAGAATCATCTTCAACTTTTTCAATATTCTTTATTACCGCATAATAACTATAAGATTCATTCACCTTGATTTCTACTCTGTCTCCCGTCTTTTTTCCCATTAAGGCTTTACCCATGGGAGATTCTATACTAACCAGTCTTTTTAGGGAATTTGCCCGAACGGTGGTAACAATTCGATAAATTTCCGTTACTCCGTCTTCTTCAATAAACAGCTCTATTTTATCATTCATTCCCACTTCATCTTCCCCTGAAGAATCCTCAATTACCTGTGCTGTTTTGATCATTCTCTCTAAAAAACGTATTCTGCTTTCATTTTTATTTTTTTCCTTTTTTGCTGCATAGTACTCAAAGTTCTCACTTAAATCGCCGTGAGATCTTGCTTCCTTTACCTCTTCCAAAAGATTTTTCCTAAGAATAACTTTTCGATATTCAATTTCTTCTTCCATCTTTTTGATATCTGATGGTGTCAGTTTATCGTACATATTTTTCTCCTCTAAATAAATTGATAGCCCCGCAGATACCTGCGGGGCATTTTAGATTATCTTTTAAACCTGAGATCAGAAAAGCCTTTTAATAAAGCTTATCTACCACAGCTCTGGAGGTCTTTCTGTTATTTTCCACTGATTCCTCCTGATTTCTTCTGTAGTATTCCTGGAACAATACATCAATGATATAAAGCTGGCTTAACTTTGCTCCCATGGATCCTCCGTCAAAGGGGCCCTCGTTGGAACCGCATACTAAAAGAGTATCCGTATAGGAAGTTAATGGTGATTTAATAAATCTTGTAATACCCACCACCTTGGCACCTGCTTTTTTTGCTATTTTAGCAACATATACATTATCTTTCGTTGCTCCGGAATAAGAAATAATAAAGATTAAATCTTTTTCATCAGCCATAGAGGCTGACATCGCCTGCATATGAGGATCATCAATACTGCTGACTTTTTTTGAAATTCTTAAAAACTTATTTCTTGCTTCTCTTGCTGTTAATAAGGAATCTCCTATACCAAAAAAGTAGATATTTTCTGCCTCTTCCATCATGCGAACTGTTTTTTCTACTTCTTCCTTTTGCATCAGCATTTTTGTTTCTTTTAAAGCATTAATGTGATTTTGTAAAATATTATCTAAAGTTACTTCTAATGAATCTACCTTTAATGTACTCTTATCCCGATCCAAAGTCTGGTTCTGATCGGGGGAAATACTCAAAGAAAGTTTCATCTTAAACTCCTGATAACCTCTTACTCCCATTGTCCTGCAAAAACGATGGACACTGGCATCAGCCACCCCACAGGCTTCCGATAAATCGGTAATAGACATAAAAAGAACGCGATTAGTATTATGGGTAATAAAATCTGCAATTTTCTTTTCTGTTTTTGTAAATTGATTATAAGATAATTGAATATCTAACAGCAAATTTGATGGGGTCATAATATTGCCCTCTTCTCTTAATTTTTAGCAGTGTTTGTAACTATTCAGGACAGCAGAAATAGCTAAAAACAGTTATTGAAAGATTGCTTTCATAAGACTGTTTTTGTCTATTTCTATTGGACTAATGTCCAAAGCGAGAAAATACAGAGTATTTTGGAGCATCTCCTGAATAATTAACAATATTTTTTAATTGCTTCTGCAATCATTTCTGCTGCTTCCTTACAGATAGGAAGATCTCCTTCTGTTAAAGGAGCTAAAGGAGCTCTTACACTTCCAATATCCGGACCGCCCTGTGTACGGATAATTTCTTTGATTACAGCATACATGTTTCCTTTAGTGGAACACATTTTATAAATAATACGACATACATCATTTTGAATTACTCTGGCTTCTTCCATCTTTCCTTCCAGGAATAATTCTCTCATCTTTAAGAATAACTCCGGCATAGCAGCATAAGTTCCGCCGATTCCTCCGCAGGCTCCCATAGCCAGACCGGAAATAAACTGTTCATCGGGACCGTTAAATACGATTACATCCTCATCCTTAAACATCTGGATATCCTGTACAGGCATAGAGGAATTTTTAACTCCGATTACTCTTGGATTTTTCTTCATTTCACGAAGTAAACTTATGGTTAAGGATACTCCGGCAAGCTGTGGAATATTGTAAATAATGAAATCTGTATCCGGTGCTGCTGCAGAAATATCGTTCCAGTATTTTGCAATGGCATGCTCCGGTAAACGGAAATAAATAGGAGGAATGGAAGCAATGGCATCTACACCAAGACTCTGTGCATGGGCAGCCAGTTCCTGGCTATCCTTTGTATTATTGCAGGCTACATGAGCAATAATTACAATTTTTCCTTTTGCCACTTCCATACAAGCTTCTAAAGTTTTCTTTCTGTCTTCTACACTTTGATAAATACATTCTCCTGAGGATCCTCCTACATAAAGACCATGTACTCCTTTATCAATTAAATACTGTGTAAAAGCTTTAACTCTTTCACATGATACTTCTCCGTTTTCATCATAGCATGCATATAAAGCAGGAAATACTCCCTGGTATTTTTTCATATCCATCTTAATCTACCCTTTCCTAATATAATAAATGTAAATCAACTTATACCTTAATCTTGTAATTTTAACCCTTTACAGCTCCCATAGTAATTCCCTTAGTAAAGTATTTCTGGAAAATTAAGAATACAATAATAATCGGAACGGAAGCCAAAGCAGCACCTGCCATCAACAGACCGTAGTCCGTGGAACTTTCTCCCTGCATGGTGGCAATACCTACTGCGATAGATAATTTTTCACTGGAAGTTAACATAATTAACTGCATAAAGTAATCATTCCATGCAGAAATAAAGGTAAAGATCGCACAAGCTCCTACACCGGGCTTAATCATAGGGAAAATAACATCAGTAAAGGTTCTCCATTCATTGGCACCATCAATACGGCAAGCTTCCATCATTTCTGTAGGAATACCTTCTGCAAACTGCTTAAGCAAAAATACACCGAAAGGCCAGCCTACTACAGGGAAAATTACTGCCCATGCTGTATCAGCTAAATGCAGAGCATTCATTTCTCTCAGCAAGGGAATCAAAATTACCTGTTTAGGAAGTGCCATAGCACATACTACTAAGGTAAATAAGGTTGCTCTACCAAAAAATCTTTTCTTGGCCAATACATAACCTGCCATAGCTGAAGTAATACAAGTTAATAACATGGAAGCTACACACATGAATACTGTATTTAACAGCCATCTTAATGCTCCCGGAATAGTTGCTGCACCGATGGTAATATTTCCTAATTCCCATCCTAAAATAGGAGCAGTACGTTTACCCATTAATCGGCTGAAGTTATCAACTACCCATTCTGTAGGGAACCAAACAGGTGCGGCAGCATTAATTTCCTTTCCTGTTTTGAAGGCACCGGTAATAATCCAGTACAAAGGAAATGTAAATAAGATAGCAATAATTAATACTGCAATAAAGGAAAGGACATAGTAAATTTTATCTTTTGAATTTTCGTTTTCTGTTTTTTGTTTATTACTCATACTTATCTCCTCCCCCCTTATTTCTCAGCTGCTACCTTAAACTGAATAGCAGACAATATAGCAATAATAATGGCAAGAATTACACCCATTGCATTACCATATCCGTAATCAAACAGTTTAAATGCATTATAGTAAATATAGAACATAATCGTCATTGTAGAGTTACTTGGTCCTCCCTGAGTTAACAGCTGGATCAGTGCGAAACACTGGAAGGAGTTGATCATGGTAATAATCAATATGTAAAGAGTGGTGGGCATCATCTGAGGCCATTTTACTTTCCAGAAAGCCTGGAAGGATGTGGCTCCGTCTACCGCAGCTGCCTCTACCAAAGATTTATCTACGTTATCCAAAGCAGAAACGTATAATACAATTGGCTGACCAACAGAGGTAGTTAATAAAATTAAAATGATACATCCTAATGCATATTTAGGATCTCCCAACCAGTTAATATTTTTATCCAGGATTCCCATATTCGTTCCCAAATAATTGAAAATACCATAATAGTTATTGTACATCCATTTCCATACCATAGTTACCGCTACGGAACCGGTTACTACCGGGAGATAGAAGATACAACGAAATACGGAAGTTGCAGCTACCGGCATTTTACTGATTACGGATGCTACCCAGAGGGAAAAAGCACAGGTAACCGGTACAGATACCAATACAATTATCATGGTATTTTTTAAAGCAATCCAGAATACTTTATCTGCAAATAATCTTTTATAGTTTTCAAAACCGATGAAAATATCCTCACGTCCCATTGTGGCATCAAAAAAACTGGTGAATACACACATGAACATAGGGTAAATTACAAAAAGAACAAAAAATAACAAGAATGGTAACAGGAACAAATAAGAAGTTACTGTTTCATGAATCACCAGTTTTCGTGGACGAGATGTACTTATTGATTTGGTGTTCATTAAAGTCATTGCCTCCTTTCAAACAAAAAGCCCCTCCCCCAAAGGGGAAGGGGCTATTTTCAGATACTATTTTCTGTGCCTAAGTTATTTCTTAGTTTCCAGTAGCTGCGTTAGCATTGCCACAGTATTCTGCAACAACAGTTGCTACGTCATTACCAGCACCTACCTGCTGAAGCATGTTCCACCACTGTGTACGAGCTTCTGCCCATCCTGTAGTTACCTGATAGTAATCTCCAAGGTAAGGCATTAATACGTTGTATTCAGCCATAATTTCATTGTCTGCCCAAATTCCGGATAAATCAGCACCTTCTGCTGTATCACGAACTGCGAAGTAGTTAGCAGCTTTTACAGCATCAGCTGTTTTTTCAGAATCACACATATATTTGATAAATGTCTTAGCAGCTTCGATCTTAGCAGCGTCTCCGTTATCAAATACACCGAATCCCCAGATACCACCCTGAAGTTTTGTATCTGTTCCGTTTTCAGAAGGGAATGCCATGAACATGATTTCATCACCTTCAAGTGTTAATCCTGCACCTGTATTAGCAGAGTTAGGATTTAACTGCTGAGCAATGTTCCAGCAGAAAGCTACGTCTAATGTACCATTGTAGAATAATGCGATTTCGTCTCCACCAGCGATACCGGCGTCAAAGTTGATAGAATCCATTTCTACAAGTTTTTCAAGAGCCTGAACGTTCTTAGGATCATCCCAAGTATATTTTGTATGTTCAGCATCTGTAAATGTTCCACCGTAAAGGTTGTTTACTAAAGCACGTGTTCCCTGGTCTCCACCCTGACCTACACAGTAAACAGCACCAACCTGTGTTCCTGTATAAGCATTAACTGCTTCCATAGCTTTTAAGAAGTTTTCTGTTGTCCAGGTATGAGTTTCTGCATCGATGTACTGCATAGCATCAGCTGCTTCAAATGTTGTTTTGTTGATTGCCATACAGTGAGCTGTCATAACTAACGGATATTCATAACAAGCACCAGCTGCATCGAAACATGCTGCAAGAGCTGCAGGATTGATTTCAGCTTTGTCTGTGTCATCAATTAAGTCAGAAATGTCAACCATTTTTCCTTTTGCTCCCCAGTTAGCAACAAGACGTTCAGGTCCTTCCATAATAAGGTCGGGAGCTGTACCAGCTTCTAAAGCTGCATTTACTTTGTCATCACCATCAGCATAAGTTAAGAAATCAACATTAACTTTGATTCCTGTAGCTGCTTCGAAGTCAGCAAGAAGAGTATCTAAGGTGGCCTGATCTCCCCAGTTTCCGATAGGATATGTCCATAAAGTAATTTCAGATGCTGCTGCTGCCTCTTCTGCAGGTGCTTCCTCTTCTGCAGGTGCTTCTTCAGCTGCTGCTTCTTCTGTTGCAGGTGCTGCTTCTTCAGCAGGCGCCTCGTTTGTGGAACCGCCACAAGCCACTAAGGAAAGGGACATAGCTCCAACTAAAAGTAACGCAAGTAACTTTTTCATCTTATTTTTCCTCCTTTAAGATTTGTAATAGTTTGTTACTACTATGTTTGAATTGTACAATGTTGACATATATTTGTCAATATTATCTTAAAAATATTTTCATTTCTTTAGCACCTGTGATATTTTTTTTCATATATATAGTAATTTCTTATCATTTTAGTTAATTTTTTTACGTAATTTATTGTTTTCTTGTGCATAATTTAATTTTTATATTTATTATTTTCATTTTGGAAAAAATTGAAATGAAATTTTTTTATTTATTTTATTAATGGAATTTATTTTCATTTCCTTTTTTTCATGGTATAATAAACAAAATATAATTATTCATTACTAATAAGAAAGGGAGGATCTTATGAAAAAAAGTTTACAAGAAATTTTAGAAGCTACCAAGGGTTCTATCATCGTTTCCTGTCAGGCCCTTCCCGGAGAGCCTATGTACTGTGAAGAAATGTCCTTAATGCCTTTTTTTGCAGATGCAGCAAAAAGAGCCGGAAGCAAATGTATCAGAACCAGCAGCATCCGTGATGTTGTGGAAATCAAAAAATCTACAGGACTGCCTGTAATTGGCTTAGTAAAACGTGTTGTGGAAGGTTATGCTTCCTATATCACTCCTACCATGGAAGAAGTGGATCAGCTGGTAGAAGCAGATTCCGATATTATCGCCTTAGACTGCACCATGAGAGAAAGAGGAGATGGTACTACCATTAATGAGTTTATTGCTCAGATTAAAGAAAAATACCCTGACATTATTCTTATGGCAGATATTTCTACTTTAGAAGAAGGGGTTAATGCGGAAAAATGTGGTGTAGATCTTGTGGGAACAACCTTAAGCGGATATACTGATTATTCTCCTTTAGTAGATGGTCCTGACTTTGCTTTAGTGGAAAACCTGGTGAAAACTCTTTCCATTCCCGTAATTGCCGAAGGAAAGGTTCATTATCCTGATCAAGCTAAAAAAATGCTGGAGCTTGGAGCTCATGCAGTAGTTGTAGGCGGTGCCATTACTCGTCCCCTGGAAATTGCAGAACGTTTTTACCGGAAAATTAAATAGGAGGATTTTATGATTTACGATAAACTATCTAATATCACCCTTTATAAAGGCCTTTCCAAAAATTTGGATACTGCCATTCAGTTTATTTCTACCCATGATTTAAATGAACTTCCTCTAGGAAAAACCACCATTGACGGAGACCGTGTTTATATTAATGTAATGGAAACAAAGGCTCAGCCTATTGAAGAAAGAAAGTATGAAGTTCATAAAAATTATATGGATATCCAAATTGATCTTATTGGTACGGAACGTGTTGATACCGGAGATTATCATCAGGTTACTTTAGAAGATTATCATCAGGAAAATGACGTTGCTGCTGCTTCCTCTGAGGATTTAGCACAGTGTATCCTGGGCCCCGGCAATTTTATTATCTGCATGGCCAGAGAACCCCATAAGCCTAACATTGCTGTTTCAGATGATACCTTTTTGAAAAAGGCTGTTGTTAAAGTTCATATCTAAAGTTGTGTCACCTACCTTTAGAAGAAAGGATACTTATTTATGAAAATACTTGTTTTTGATATTGGCGGCACTTCTATTAAATATGGTACCTGTATAGATCACAGCTTACAAGAAGTAAAGGAAATTCCTACAGAAGCCAAAAAGGGCGGAGAGCATATTCTTTCCACCTTAATTTCTTTAATTAGCAAGGAATCCGGTTATGATGCCATTGGAATCAGTACTGCAGGTCAGGTACATGCTGGTGACGGATACATTATTTATGCCAATCAAAATATTCCCGGCTATACCGGTATTCAAATTGGTAAGGTATTGGAAGAAAAATTTCAGGTTCCTGTTGCTGTGGAAAATGATGTTAATGCTGCTGCTATGGGTGAAGCAATTTATGGCAGTGGTAAAGACCAGGATAATTTTCTTATGTTAACTTACGGTACCGGTGTAGGAGGTGCTGTAGTTTCTCAAAAAGAAATTTTTTACGGTTCCAGTTATTCTGCCAGTGAATTTGGTGCCATAATTACTCATAGTGATGCAAGACTCCATGGTCATGATTATTTTGACGGCTGTTATGAAAAATATGCTTCTACCACCGGACTTGTAAAAATGGCCATGGAATATGATTCTACCTTATGTAACGGAAGGGAAATTTTTTCCCGTTTGCAAGATCCAAAAGTTGAAGAAATACTGGATTGTTGGATTGAAGAGATTATGATCGGTTTAGCTTCTTTAACTCATATATACAATCCTTCCTGTATTATTTTAGGAGGAGGGATTATGGAACAGCCTTTAATCTTAAAGAAAATCGAAGATCAAAAACCTCGTTTCATCATGCCCAGCTTTTCTCATGTAAAGATTCTTGCAGCCTCTCTGGGAAATACAGCAGGACTTTTAGGTGCCAATTATCAGGCCTTAAAAAAATTAGAGAAATAATATAATAATAAAAACCTCAGTGCTCTTTGACGTACTGAGGTTTTTATTATTGTTTTTTACTTTTTACCCTGTATTAGGTTATAGCCTAAAGATTACTATCATTTAATTATTTTTTCCTTAAAAGATTAGATAACCTGGCAAATTCCTCTAAGGATAACATCTCACCTCTGATATTTTCTGATAATCCCATTTCCTCTAATGCTGCTTTCACCTCTTCTTTTCCAACATTTATATTGGGGGCATTTCCTATTCCATTAATCAAAGTTTTTCTTCTTTGATTAAAGGATGCACGAATTAAATGGAACATAAACTCTTCATCTTCTACTTCTATTACAGGATTCTGATGTAAAGTAAGACGAATTACTGCACTGCCTACCTTCGGTCTTGGCATAAAACAGTTGGGAGGAACATTGGCTACAATTTCCGGCTTGGCATAATACTGCACTGCCAAGGATAAAGCTCCGTATTCTTTACTTCCCGGAGTCTGCTGCATTCTTTCTGCCACCTCTTTTTGTACCATAATGGTAATGCTTTCAATGGGCAATTTGCTTTCCAAAAGCTCCATAATAATGGGTGTTGTAATGTAATAGGGAAGATTAGCCACTACTTTAATAGGCCTTCCTTGATTTTTTTCCATCACCAGCTTCCGTAAATCTACCTTCAGTACATCCTGATTAATTACAGTTATATTTTTATATTCTGATAAGGTATCTTCCAAAATAGGAATTAAATTTTTATCAATCTCTATAGCAACCACTTCTCTTGCTACTTCTGCCAAATACTGAGTCATGGTACCGATTCCCGGTCCGATCTCCAGAATCATATCTTCCTTTTCTATCCCTGACTCTCCAATAATCTTATCCAGTACATGAGGATCAATAAGGAAATTTTGTCCATATTTTTTCTGAAAATTAAAATGATATTTTTGTAATACTTCAATGGTATTTTTTGGGTTTCCCAGATTTGCCATACTCTTTTCCTTTATAAGCCATATAATTTCTTTGTATTTTCTGTAGTTACTTTTATTACCTCTTGCGCAGATATTCCTTTTATTTTTGCAATTTCTTCTGCAACAAAGGGTAAATTTAAGGGACTGTTTCGTTTTCCCCTATAAGGTACCGGTGATAAATAAGGGCTGTCTGTTTCCAGTAAAATGTTTTCTAAAGGAATATACTCTACTGCTTCTTTTAGTTTTTTGGCATTTTGGAAGGTAATTACACCGCCGATTCCAAAATAATAATTCCACTGCAAGTAATCTCTTGCGGTTTCTTTTGTATAAGAATAACAGTGTATAACTCCTTTTAAATCTGCCGCCCTTTCCTCCTTCATTATCCGGTAAGTATCTGCTGCCGCATCTCTGGAGTGAATAATTACAGGCAGATTATACTCATGAGCCAGCTGCAGCTGCCTTCTAAACCAATACTGCTGTAGTTCTCTTTCCGGCTCATTCCAGTAATAGTCCAAACCGATTTCTCCTATAGCCTTTACTTTTTCTTCTGTTAAATAAGAGATAATTTCCGTAAAATTTTCCTCTGTCAGCTCTCCTGTTTCACAAGGATGAACACCCATGGAGGTATAAATAAAATCATATTTTTTTGCCAAAGCAAGGCTGGTTCGTGCAGAAGCTAAACCTGCACTGATATTCATTACATGAGAGATTCCCTGATCCTTTAATTTTTCTATTAATTCCTCTCTATCTTCATTAAAGGCGGAATCGTCTAAATGTGCATGACTGTCAATAATCATCTTTTTTCCTCATTACTTAGTCTAAAAATCTGTAATATTTCCTTTTTTCCTTCTTATTTAGAAAAATTTCTGGTTCTATTGAAATATTATTGTGTACCGTATTATAATAAAAAAAGCCGGAAACTTATGTCCCAGCTTTTCTTTATCGGAATGACAGGATTCGAACCTGCGACCTCTTCGTCCCGAACGAAGCGCTCTACCAAGCTGAGCCACATTCCGCGAACAAAGTTTATTCTACACTATATTTTATAAAATATCAAGAAGGAGTTTAAAGTTTTATGATTAAACCAACAATTGATTCTACAGCTTTTTTGGCAAAGGGCTGTGCTGTTTATGGAAATGTTACATTGAATGCCAAGGTAAGTGTATGGTATAACGCTACCATACGTGCAATGGAAGAACCTATTGTTATTGGAGAAGGCTCCAATGTCCAAGATAATGCTGTAATACATGTTGATTCCGGATACAAGGTTTATATAGGTTCTAATGTAACTATCGGTCATGGAGCCATTGTTCATGGCTGCTGCGTAGGAGACAATACGTTAATTGGCATGGGAGCTATAATTTTAAATGGAGCTTCCATTGGAAATAACTGTATTATCGGAGCAGGTGCTCTTGTCACCCAGAATACTGTAATTCCCGATAACAGCCTTGTCCTTGGATCTCCTGCTAAAATAATTCGTAAGGTAACTGAGGAAGAAGTACAAAAAAGCATAGATAATGCAAAGCTCTATGTAGAAGAAATTGCTTTTTTCAAGGAATGTGAAAGGGATATACCATGAATTCGGAAGATCGGAGATTAAAAATTATTGATATTTTAGCCGCTACAGATAAGCCCCTTTCAGGAACTTCTCTGGCTGACTTATGTAAAGTAAGCAGACAGGTAATTGTACAGGATATTGCTATTTTAAGAGCAGAAAATAAAAATATTATTTCTACCAATAAAGGATATATGTTATATCGTTCTGACAGTAATAAATATCGTGAATATCTTTTGGTAAACCATGACAAAGAATTAATCTTAGAAGAATTTTTTACCATTGTAGACCATGGAGGTACTATTCTTAATGTAGCTGTCGATCATGATTTATACGGACGGATTGAAGCAGATTTATATATTTCCAATCGTATGGATGCTAAGGCCTTTGCTGAAAAAATGAAACAAAGCAAGGATCAGCCTCTTTCCTTTATTACAGATCAAAATCATTTCCATCTGATTGAGACACCCTCTAAAGAACATATGGATAATATCAGGCAAGAATTAAAGAAATTAAAAATTTTACAATAAAAATCACCACCGGAGGTGGTGATTTTTATTGTAAACTGATAAACTCATTACTATTTGGCAGTTTCCTTCCTGCCCTCTCTTTTTTGTTTCATTTTCTTTTTATTTTCATACATTTTCTGATCTGCAATAGCAATAGCAGATTCCACCTCTAAAGGTTTTTCTTTTGTACTGCTTACTACTCCACAGGCAGCATTAATGGTAAAGGGATAAGTTTTTTCCTCATTTATTTTTTTTATCTTTTCATAAAAACTATGTGTATACTCTTCTATTCTTTCTTCTATATCCTTAATATAAAGAACAACAAACTCATCTCCTCCAAATCGGCTAATGGTATCTGCATCTTCAAAGCTTTCCTTCATAATTTCTGCCATAGTTTTGATATAGCTGTCTCCCATTTCATGACCGAAGGTATCATTGTAGTATTTAAGATCATTCAAATCAATAAAGAAAATGGTAAATTCCCAGATATTTTCTCTTTTAATCTTTTCAATTAAGGAGAAACATCTTGTTCTTGTCTCTAACCCTGTAAGTAAATCGTAATAAGCCAGTTTCTCTAACTGCTTCTTTTCTTCTATCTCTTTAAAACGCTTTACAAATCTTATAATAATTCCCATAGTAAGTATGGCAATTACCAATAATACGCCAAGAGGAAGAAGCTCAAGCTTAAATAACACATATCCGGTTAATTTTGATAAATAAAATCTGATAATCTCCAATAAGGAAAAAATTATCAATATTATAATTCCAATTCTTACAAAAGTAATCCATTCTTCCTTTTTTTCTTTTTTGCTGATAAAAAAGGTAATACAGTAGATAATAGTTGCCACAATTATCTGCAAATGAAGATAAGGAAGAAAATATACAAAATGATAATTACTGGTAGTATAATTTAATATGGTTGTAACCAGGAAAAATATACCATGAACGGCTATCATAGCTGCAATAATTTTTTTTATTTTTTTATCCTCATAAATATAATAAAAAAATGTTGCAAAAGCTGTAGGCATAAAAAATATACTAAGATATTCTATATTGGCAGCCATTCTGAAATCATTGATCAACGGGTGTATCATTCCCTGACTGGTAAGGATGTATAAAGACGTTACACAAGTAATGGTACAAAGACAGGCAGATAATTTTACAATCTGATCCTTTTTTCTAAAAAATAACAAAATTACAAGAATAAAAAAGGAAATCAAAAATATACTGGAAAATACAAGCAACTTTAACAAGTTATTAATAATGGGATATTTTGCACTATCCACACCTTCCATTAAAATCAGATTTGCAATCTGATTCATGGCTCCTTCTTCTGTGGCAATACACTCCATAATTACATATCTTCCCACTGCTTCTTTTGGTAAAATCACAGAATCATAAATGGTTCCGATCATCTTTCCTTCCTTTTGCAGATCTTCCCCATAGGAATACAAAAGCC
>JAFXGR010000008.1 GCA_017520155.1 Lachnospiraceae bacterium | reverse complement strand
CTAAATAACTATACCATTCACATAGAATATTTTTCTGAGAGTGAAGTTCAAAAAACGTAGGCGTAGCGGGCTACGCTGAGGATTTTTGAATCTTTGCTATCAGGAAAATAGGCATGTGATATGGTATAGTTAATTTAAAACAGTTGCACTAAGGGAAAGTAAGAACCAAATCGTTCAGAAATGTAAGCGAAAAGTAGAATAATATGGGAGGTAGGAAAATGAAGGTAGTAATTGTAGGCGGTGTAGCAGGCGGTGCTTCTGCGGCAGCAAGAATTCGAAGATTGGACGAAAAGGCAGAGATTGTGGTGTTTGAAAGAACTAATTATGTTTCTTATGCAAACTGCGGTCTTCCTTATTACATCGGAGAGGTGATTACCGATAAAGAGGAGCTCACCTTACAGACACCGGAAAGCTTTTGGATGCGATTCAGAATTCACATTAAGGTACGTCATGAAGTAGAAAAAATCAATGTAGAGAAAAAAACAGTGACTGTTAAGAACCTGGAAACAGGAGAACAGTTTGAAGAAAGTTATGATAAATTAATTCTTTCTCCTGGAGCTAAGGCGGTAATGCCAAAAGGAGCAGAGGGAAAGGAAAGAGTATTTCAGTTAAGGACTGTAGAAGATACCTACAGAATTTATGATTTTGTAAAGGAAAAGCAGCCTAAGAATGTAGTTATTGTGGGAGGCGGATTTGTAGGAATTGAATTGGCGGAAAATCTTCATGAATTGGGAATACAGGTAACCATAGCCCAAAGACCGGATCATTTGTTATCTCCTATTGATTATGATATGGCTTCCTTTGTTCATGCAAAGATGCGTAAAAAGGGTATTCCGGTTCTTCTAAAAAAATCAGTGGAAGAAGTAAGACAGTCTGAAGATAAGGTACAGATTCAGTTTCAAGATGGAGTTTTAGAAACGGATATGGCGATTATGGCCATTGGAGTAACACCGGACAGTACTTTAGCGAAAGAAGCAGGGTTAGCCCTGGGACAAAAGGGAAGTATTCTGGTAAATGACAGAATGGAAACATCAGAGAAAGATATTTATGCTGTAGGGGATGCTATTGAAGTAACTCATTATATTACCGGCAAAAAGGCAGTAATTTCTTTAGCCGGTCCCGCAAATAAGCAGGGAAGAATTGTGGCAGACAATGTTTGCGGTGGTGACAGCAGATTTAAGGGATCTCAAGGCTCCTTTGTCATTAAAATTTTTGATTTGACGGTAGCGGCTACCGGTATTAACGAAACTATGGCAAAGCAGGCAGAGATTGATTACGACAAAGTTTATCTTTCTCCCATGAGTCATGCCGGTTACTATCCCGGAGGAACAGTAATGACTTTAAAAGTGCTGTTTGAAAAAAACACATATAAGCTTTTGGGAGCACAGATTGTAGGAAATGAGGGAGTAGATAAACGAATTGATGTATTGGCAACAGCTATGCATGCAGGCCTTACAGGACTTCAGTTAAAGGATTTGGATTTGGCTTATGCGCCCCCTTATTCTTCTGCAAAGGACCCTGTGAATATGGCTGGTTTTATGATAGAAAATATTGCCACAGGAAAGGTAAAGCAGTATTTCTGGGATGACAGAAAGGAATTGGAAGAAAAAGAGAATGCTATCTTTTTAGATACCAGAACCTATGGAGAAGTAAAGCGAGGTATGGCAGAAGGCTATCGCCATATTCCTGTAGATGAATTACGAGACAGAATAGAAGAGTTGGAAAAGGGAAAACCTGTTTATGTCATGTGTCAAAGTGGACTAAGAAGCTATATTGCCTGCAGAATCTTACAACAATATGGCTATGAATGTTATAATTTTGCCGGAGGTTATCGTCTATATAGTTCAGTTACGGCAGAAAAAGAGGCAGCAGTAAAAGCAATGCCTTGTGGTTTGGAAATAGAAGTATAAGAGGAAAGTGAAATAGAAAAGATGTTCTTAAGAAATTATTTCTTGGGAACATCTTTTTTAGTGCGCCTTGCGGCGCACGTTGCTAAAGGGTGAAAGTCTAGTGTAACGGTTTCTAAATAACTATACCATTCACATAGAATATTTTTCTGAGAGTGAAGTTCAAAAAACGTAGGCGTAGCGGGCTACGCTGAGGATTTTTGAATCTTTGCTATCAGGAAAATAGGCATGTGATATGGT